>JACZYK010000022.1 GCA_022571135.1 Bacteroidota bacterium | reverse complement strand
GGGAGGGACGCACATCCCAAGGGTCGTTGGCGACGTTGGCCCGGTATCGCAGAAGTTCGTCCCGGCTGTCAGAACCCGTCTCGGCGGGGCTGAAAGGCGTATAGATGGCAGGATGTGGCGATCGTACCAGGTTCTGATACACCCAGTGACGGGTCATGTACTCGATCGGGAAGACATCGTCCACACCGCTGATTTGCTTGACTTTTTCTACGTCTTCAGCGGACAGTACATTTCCCTCGCCCCGTTCACGCGCGGTGTCCTCGTGCGGTATGTAGAGCGTCGATCTCCTCCTGCGTCCGTCGATGACCAGGTATGAATGGGATGTTTCGATTCCCGACAGATAATACATCGTGTTGGTCTGCCTGAAAATCTTGAATCCTTCCACGTCCGGAGCGCCCTGAATCAGGGCGATCGCCTGATTGCCGATGGCGTCCATTACGCGCGTACGGCGAGTGGTGAATTCGTCAGACGAGAAGTCGGGACTAGTCTGTGCTGCGCTTAAAGAGGGGGCGAGCAGAATGATGATCGCCGCAAGTATTCTTATCGACATGAGATTGTGGACGTATCCGTTTTGAAGTCGAATGCAAGGTATTACACGGATCGCGCATGTCCATCCTGCTCGAGGGTTTTTGAAATTCGAAGAGCGACCTGTGGAATTCAAATATCCGCTGTTGACATCCTCGCTCCCAGCCATTACGATTAACCAAGCTCTTGATTCATCCGCTGCGGTGAAGACGCTTAGAAAACTATTGTGCCCTCCCTGGGGCTTCCCACCACCGCTGCGTACCGACTGCAGCGGTTGAATCATCAGCGATGGATTCTCAGTCGGTGTCGCGAATCCGGGACACCCACGCTCAGATCAAAATTCGTGACACATGGACGATTCCTCCCAGGCAACCGTTACACGTCTACTATCCGAGCTGCAGGCAGGGACCCCGGGAGTCGTCAACGAGCTTTTTTCGCATGTCTACGAGACGCTGAAGGAGCTCGCGCGCGATCAGCGTAGAACCTGGCAGGGCGATTTAACGATCAATACGACGGCGCTTGTCCACGAGGCCTACCTGAAACTGGTAGATCAGCGTCACACCAGACTCGAGACGCGGGCGCACTTTTCATACGTGTCGCTTCGAAGGTGATGCGGCACGTGCTCGTCGATTATGCCCGTAAGCGGGGCGCCCGGAAGCGAGGCGGAGAAGTCCAGAGGGTATCGATCGACGAGGGGCTGCTCGCATTGCCATCGGAAATGGTTTTTACCGACGATCGGGCCGATGAGCTGCTTGCTCTCGACGAAGCGCTGAAACGGCTAACTGAAGTGAGCGAACGAGAGGCACAGGTCGTCGAGTGCAGGTTTTTTGGAGGCATGAGCATCCAGGAGACGGCGTCAGCTCTCGGCGTTTCGGCGATGACCGTGAAGCGGGACTGGGCGTTGGCTCTTGCCTGGCTCCGAAGAGACATGAGTACATCCCGTGACTAGATCACGTGCGGATGAAACCTGGTCGCGACAACCTGAAGCGAGCGAAGTAGCCGGGGACTGCGATGAAATAGCGCCTCCCCTGGGTTCGGCACCGGGGACAGTGGTCCACTTTGAATCGCTTTTTCGTAATAGAGTTACCGAGAGATCTATTGACACCGCGACGGCCGTCGTGTAAGAACCGGCTGTCCTCAAAAACAGAACCTGGCGATCAGGATGGAACTGGACCGTAACGAGCTAAAGACGCTCTTTGACAGGGCGAAAGACCTTTCCAAGTCCGAACAGAAAGTCTTTCTCGATAGAGCCTGTGCTGACAATCCCGCGCTTCATTCTGAACTCGTTTCTCTGCTGGGAGCCTTCGAACAGGCCCCCGACTACTTTGAGAAACTTGCCGAAGACGTACTACCTGATCCCGTCCGAAATCTTGCGCCGAGTCTGAATGATTCGAGCGATCCGGAAGCACTCCTCGGTAAAACGATTTCCCATTACGAAATAATCGAGAAGCTTGGTAGCGGTGGAATGGGAGTCGTCTTCAAGGCCCGCGTATGCCCTCGAGCACGAGAATATCTGTACGATTTACGACGTGGGCGAGACCGAACAGGGTCAGCTTTTCATCGCCATGGCATTCTATGAGGGAGAAACGCTGAAGGAGCGCATATCGACAGGTCTGATAACGCCTGAAGCGTCGCTGAACTACGTCAGCCAGATGGCCGTCGGTCTCGAAAGGGCGCATGCCAGAGGGATCGTCCACCGCGATATCAAACCTGCAAATCTCTTCATCACGGTCGGCGACGTCCTCAAGATTCTGGATTTGGGGGTGGCAAAGGGTTCGACCCAAAGCGCGGTCACGGATTCCGGAAAAACCCTCGGAACGATAGCCTACATGAGCCCCGAGCAGGCCCGTGGCGAGACCGTGGACAACCGAACCGACATCTGGTCTGTGGGCGTCGTCTGGTACGAAATGATCACGGGGGAAAGGCCGTTTCACGCAGAATACGACCAGGCCGTGGTCTACAATATTCTGAACTCGGATCCCCATCCTCTGGAAGAAAACCTCGAAAACGTACCGCCTGAAATCGAGCGCATGATTCTTCGATGTCTCCAGAAATCAAGCTCCGAGCGGTACCAGAGTGCTGCGGACCTCTTCGCCGACGTTTATCGCCACAGGAAGTCCGGTCAAGCACGATCCGGCCCCGAAGACTCACGTGTGGCAGAGACTTCTCCGGGTGCCAACGCGCCCGGTGAGGGGGCCGGCAGCCAGATCGAAAAGACTGACTTCAGGATCGTAGGCGAATCGATGTCTCGGTCGGCCGAGCGCGCTTTCGAGCAGATTCTCGTCGCTTCGTCATCCGGCAATCCTGGCCGGCCGCCCTATTTACGGAATCGATCCGGGCCTACGTTTTCCTCGATCAGCTTCAGAATCCTACGGTACTCGTCCGTCCAGCTGTCCGGCTCCGAAAAACCGTGCCGCTCGATCGGATAGACGGCGAGCTCCCAGTTTTCCTTGCCCAATTCGATCAGGACCTGTGTCAGGCGGACGATGTCCTGGAAATGGACGTTGCTGTCCATCATGCCGTGGGGCATCAGCAGAGGATCTTCGAGCCCCTCGGCGAAATTGATGGGTGAGGACCGGGCATAGGCCAGCGAATCGGTCGCAGGCGTATTCAGAATGTTGGACGTGTAGCCGTGGTTGTAGTGCGCCCAGTCGGTCACGCTTCTGAGTGCTGCACCCGCGCCGAAATGTTCGGGTTCGGTAAAGAGCGCCATGAGCGTGATAAAGCCGCCGTAGGATCCGCCGTATAGCGCCACACGCTCTGGATCGATGCCGTACTTGGCTCCGAGATAACGTGAAGCATCCACCTGGTCCTGAAGATCGCGTCCGCCCATGTGCCTGTAGATGGCGGTCCTCCAGTCGCGACCGTACCCGGCCGAGGCCCGGTAGTCCACGTTCATAACGTGGTAACCCAGGTCCGTGAGCATGTTGTTGAACATGTACTCCCTCGAGTAGCCGCTCCACCAATGATGGACGTTCTGCAGGTACCCGGCGCCGTGGACAAAAATCACGGCCGCTCCGTTCGGATTTTCCGGCTCGAACACATGGGCCGGTACTATGACGCCGTCCGAGGCTTCGAAGTGGATGATTTCGGGCACGCGCCAGTCGTAGGACAGCCACTCCTCGGTGGGAGAGTGGGTTATTCGGCTGGGCTCCTCCTGCGGCCGCTGCAGATACACTTCCGGCGGACGGTTGGTGTACGAATAGCTGAGCGCCATCGTCGATTCGTCCGGGTTGAGAGCGACGCCGTTATTGCCCTCCATCGTCGTCAGCCGGGTACGTTGTCCTCCGTCCACGGGCATACGGTAGAAGTGCCGGACGAAAGGGGATATTTCACTACTGGTAAATGTCCAGGTGCGCGCGTCTCGTGAAAGCTGCGGACTGAATACTTCGAAATCGCCTTTCGTGAGCTGCGCGATGTCACCCGTTTCAACGTCCACCGTGTAGAGGTGACTGTACCCCGTCTCTTCGCTCTGGAAAGAATACTTGCTGGTATTCGGAATAAACCGTCGTGTATTCGCACTGAACCGTCCCAGGCCGGGCCCGCCGATCCAGGCCTCGTCGTGCTGTCGATCCAGGACCGTCAACCCGCCGGTTTCGAGATCCAGGCGCGCCAGCCAGCGATCTTTATGATCTGCGGCCGTGACCTCGATCACGGCATAGCGACCGTCGTTGCTCCAGACGACTCCCGACGGAAAAAGCGTCCTTTTCGTCTCGCTCGAATCGACCTCTACGCCCTGATCACGAAGGTA
This sequence comes from Bacteroidota bacterium, assembly GCA_022571135.1. GTDB lineage: Bacteria > Bacteroidota > Rhodothermia > Rhodothermales > UBA10348 > JACZYK01. The sequence continues at coordinate 13,857 of JACZYK010000022.1, read as the reverse complement.
TTCCGGGACGTCATACGAGCCGGGGAGCGCGAGAAGGTCAACCTGATACGTTGTATCTCGTTTCAGATCGTGAATGTGCAGCGCCGAGGCGGCAGGCTCTGTGCCCACCTTGCTCCGCCAGTCCTCCACTTCCGCATAGCCGGTTTCGGTGACGTAGGTGACGGACTTGGTTCCCTTCGTCCGATCCGGACTGGCGGCGAGTGTGAACGTGACGAATCGTTCGGTCGGATCGATCTGGATCCGTCTCAGGCTCTTCCTTCCATAGTAATAGGTCGGCGGCCTTTTTTGCGCCGCCTGCTCCCTTTCTTGGGCTTCCTTACGCAGGTCAGCCTGTTCCATGCGATCTCGGATGATCCGGAAGAGTTCCGTCTGCTGCTCTTTCAGAAATGTGTTCTGATCATCCAGTTTTGTTTCGGAAGAATCCGAGGGTTCGGAGCCCGAGTGAAAATCGGTCAACTGGGTCAGCGCTCCGGTTGATAGCGCGAGACGGAACAGATTGTTGCCGCGCCGGAAAATGATCGCCGATCCGTCCATCGAGAACCGCGGGTTGGATTCTCGTTCGTTCGTTTTGGTCAGGCGCAGGCGATCGCGATCCGTTCGGTTGTAGATGAATAGATCACCGTCCTGCTCGTAGACTTTACGCTCGAACCGATCGTCGTATACGTGCTCTCCGTGATGCCACCCGCTGAAGGTGGGATTCTGGCTGCGGCGCTCTTCCGGAGAGACTTTTATCGGCTCGCCGCCCGTACGCGCTACCTTGTAGAGCGAATCGCTTGGAAATTCACCCATGGGATTCCAGTTGAAATACGCCGTTTCACCGTCTTCCGACCAGTAGGGCCGGGACGGCCAGTCTCCAATCCACGTGGCCTGATCCTGCATGATTTTCTGGACGGTCAGCGTCGATTGCTGGGCGACAACGAGTGTTGTGAGGCAAAAAGAGAGCGTAAGGAAGCGTAGAATGCGTTTCATCGGTACGCCGGACTGGTGAACGAAATACATTTCGATAGGGAGACGATTCGACAATATCGTCGTCGCGCCGGGAATTCGGAAAGGTTCGAAATCCAACCGCTCTGTGCGATTCACACGCGCCCGGCCGTGCAAAGGACTTCAGGAACGCCCGTCCGCACGCGAAACCGAATAGGCCAGGATGCACAGTATCTCGTACATCATCGTGGCGCCCAACAGCGCCGTATTTCCAGACGGATCGAACGGAGGCGATACCTCGACGACGTCGGCTCCGACGAACTTCAGCCCCTGTAGACCACGCACGAGTCTTTGGGCTTCGATGGGCGTCAGGCCACCAATTTCGGGCGTTCCCGTACCCGGCGCGAAAGCGGGATCGAGGCCGTCGATATCAAATGACAGATAGACCGGGCCGTCTCCGGCCACTCGGCGCGCTTCCGTCACCACACGGTCCACGCCCATCTCCACGAACTCCTCAATGAAGATCACCCGCATACCGGATTCAATCGAGTAATCCCAACCTTCCGTCGAATTCTGTGCGCCCCGAATTCCGATCTGGATAGTTCGTTCAGGGTCGAGAAGACCTTCTTCGACGGCTCTGCGAAAAGGCGTACCGTGCGTGTACCTCTCGCCCAGTTCTTCGTCGCACGTATCCGTGTGGGCGTCTATATGGATCATCCCGACAGGTTCGTCAGATGCGATCGCCCTCAGTATGGGCAGGCTGATTGAATGATCTCCTCCGGCGCTCAGCGGAACTGCGCCCGAGGCGTGAACCTTTTTGAAAAACGCCGTGATATCCGCGTGTGCTCCCCGGATGTCGTAGACCGCCTTTATCGGGACATCTCCGATATCTGCGATGCGACAGTTCTCGTACGGATTGAATCTCGTGACATGATGAATCGTGCGGAGCATGGTCGATGCATTACGCATTTCCCGTGGCCCATGCCTCTGCCCCCCTCTGTTTTCGACGCCGCCGTCGTACGGTACGCCGACGAGTACTATATCGAGGCCTGCTACGTCGCTCACGAATGGCGTGCGCATGAACGTGGAGATCCCCATGTAGCGGGGTGCGTGCATCCCTGAATAGTCGAGTGCTTTCATGTCAGATCATCTTCTATATGCCGTAGGTGTGGGCATCAGGGGTCTGATGGATTTACGTCGCATATGCCCCTTGCCTTGTTTACATGCTATTGAGCTCCTCGAGGGAATCGATTGCAGATTTATTCTCCGGGTCGAGAGCCACGGCCTTCTCGAAGCTCTTGGCGGCCTGATTCAGATCGCCGCCCTGTCGATACGCCCGACCGAGCCAGTCAAACACTGACGAGTCTTCCGGGAACTGTTCCACGTTAATATCCAGTACGGCGATCGCCTTCGCCACGTCATCCTTGCTCAGATAGTACGCTCCCAGCCTGTTCAGTTGTCTCGGCCGAAAGTCGAATGCGTCCCGGTTCTCACGTTTCAGTCGTGTGTACAGTTTGTAGGCTGCCTCCAAGCCGCGTTCTCGAATCGCCTCGCCTACGGCGAGAGCGATCGAACGCTTCGGCATCTCGTAGTCCCGACCGTGAATGATATTCGATACAGCCGCCCGAATCGCGCCAACGTAGAAACTGGAGTGATTGGTGAGGACGATGATGGTGTTCCTGTCTTCGATTTCACGCTCGATATGGGTTCTGAATCCGACCCAGCCTCCGCCGTGCCCTACTTTTTTTCGTCCATCCTGCGTCTCTCCGATAAACCAGGCGAAGCCATACCTGTGCTCGGTGCCGTCGCGCAAACGTCCGGGAGTGAACGCCTCCTCCAGCGTCGCACGGCCGACGAGCTGGTCCGTATAGAGTGCGCGGTCCCATGTCAACATGTCCCCGAGCGTCGAGTACACTTCGCCGTCACCCGTCATGCCGTTCAGGTAGTGGTGATCGTCCGGGAACCGCGCCGAGCCGTCGATGGCCACCCGATATCCGTACACGCGGTTCTCGATGGGCGGATCTGGAATGGGGCTGTAGAGAAGCGTATGCGTCATGCCGAGAGGTTCGAAGATTCGATCGTGCAGAAACGAAGCGAACTCGACCCCTGAAATCCGTTCCACGATCAAGGAGAGCAACACATACGCCGTGTTGCTGTATTCCCACTTCTCTCCCGGCTCGAAATCAACAGGCGGGCTCAGGTCGGCCAACATGTCCAGCGCATCGTGACTGTCGGCGAGCTTCCGGGAGGGCGAGTCCCTGTTTTCGACGTCCCAGTGCTCGTCCATCAAGCGCTCGTAATCCGGAATACCAGAGGTGTGGCTGAGGAAATGCCGAATGGTCATTCCCTTGTACGGCAGCTCGGGCAGGTATTTGCGGACGTCGTCTTCGTAGCTCAGTCGGCCTTCTTCTTTCAGCATCATCACCGACATCGCCGTAAATGCCTTGGCCACTGAAGCGAGCCGGAATTGAGAGTCCTTCTGGATGTTCTCAAGCGTTTCAATGTTGGCGATTCCGAAGGTCTTCTCGTAGACGACTTCGTCGGCCATCGCGACCAGGATGGCGCCGTTGAACTGGGCGTTGGCGACGACCGTGCTCATCAACTTATCGAGCTCGTCCGGGATCGACTGTGCCCGGGCCGCTGAAACGGCAAGAACGAGACCGGTGATCAACACTAGGGAGAATCGACCGCGTCGCTGAAATCTGTATGAAGGCATGGATAACATGGAATTGTGGACGACTTACTACGTATTCTAGCTCGTTATAATACCTTGTCATTCCGTCAGGATTCGGGGAACACCCTTTCTTAAGTCTCAGCCATGATGGCTGCCGGGAGTACTAACAGCAGTACTGTTAGGGACATTCCTTTCTCGCCTCGGAGAGCAAAGCAGTATAGAGTTTTCTGGCTTTCATGTACAGAATATGATTCGGCGCCATAACTTTGTCGCCCAATAATTTTGAGGGATCGATGAAACAACAAATTCGTTTTTTCGCAGTCTTCCTACTGATTACAGCGGTGGTTCCTGGCGAAACTCTTGCCCAGGCGCCGACTGTCGGCCTGTTTCTGGAGGACGATCGGGCGACGGAAGGGTATACCGTTCTACCGCCGCTTTTTCACAACAGCACGTACCTGATCGATAACCGGGGGAAGCTCATTAATTCGTGGGAGCACGGGGCGAGGCCAGGAGGGGCCACCTATCTGCTGCCGAACGGAAATCTCCTGCGCGGGGCGTTTACACCCAACAGTAACATCAATTTCGGAGGTCTCGGCGGCACGCTCGAAGAGATCGCATGGGATGGTGAGGTCGTCTGGGAATTCCTGTATTCGGACAGCTTGAAAGCCCTGCACCACGACTACGCCATGCTTCCGAACGGCAATGTGTTGATGATCGCGTGGGAGTTTCGGAGCCTTGAGGAGGCCATCGCCGCCGGTCGCGATCCCGAAAATCTACCCGACGCCAAGATCTGGTCCGAACAGATAATCGAAGTGCGTCCGACCCCGCCTTCAGGAGGTGAGATCGTCTGGAAATGGCACGTCTGGGACCACCTGATACAGGATCTCAACTCGAACAAAGCCAATTATGGTGTGGTGGGAGAGTATCCTGAACTGATCGATCTCAACTTCGGCGAATCGCAGACGGCCGACTGGCTGCATTTCAACGCATTGAATTACAACGCGGAGCTGGACCAGATCGCCATCTCCGTACCCGGTTTTCACGAGATGTGGATCGTAGATCACAGCACGACGACAGAGGAAGCCGCTTCGCACGAAGGCGGAGACAGAGGCAAGGGGGGGGACCTGCTCTATCGATGGGGGAATCCTGCGGCCTACGGGGCCGGAACGGCAGAGGATCGAAAGCTGCACTTCCAGCACGACGTGCAGTGGATCGAACCGGGACTGCCCGGCGAGGGTAATTTCATGATTTTCGACAACGGAGTCGGTCTCGACTACTCCAGGGTCTATGAGCTCGCCCCGCCCACCGACGACCAGGGTAACTACTCCCGGGAATCGGACGGCTCATTTACCGACGCGGAGGTTGTCTGGAGTTATTCGGAACCGTTGAGGTTCAACTCCCGATTCGCCTCGGGTACGCAGCGGCTCTGGAGCGGGAATACGAGGATTGCCGAGGCGATGACGGGCCGCGTATTCGAAGTGACGCCCGAGGGTTACGTCGTCTGGATATACATTAATCCCGTGACCGATCAGGGGCCGATTGCCCGGACGGATCCCATCGGCTCATTACCGAATTTACCCTCTTGGATTCAGCCGAACAGCATTTTCAGGGCGTACCATTATCCCCCTGATTATGCGGGACTGCAGGGCAAAGACCTGACGCCGAAGGGGAATATTCATACGGCGACTGAAGATGAAGTGACCGTTCCGAAGGCGTTCACGCTTCGACAGAATTATCCCAATCCGTTCAATCCGACGACCCGGATCGACTTCGCCGTGCCGCGTGCAGGCAACGTGACCCTCACGGTTTACAACGTGCTGGGACAGGAGGTGGTCACGCTGGCCGAAAGACACTTCGCTCAGGGCGAGTACACCGTCCGGTTCGAAGCGCGTGGGCTCCCGAGCGGAGTTTATCTGTACCGCCTGAGGTCAGGAGGATTTTCCGCGACAAGGACGATGCTGCTCCTCAAGTGATGCCCTCCGTCGAGTGCCCGCCGCCTGAAGCGATTCCTGACACCGACCGCTAATCTCCCCGCTCATAGACGACGCGGCCGCCGACGATCGTGTAGAGAACTTTGGCCTCCAGGAGGCCGGCAGGGTTCTCTCGGCCGGCTTCGATAAGATTGGTATCGAAGACCGATATGTCCGCCAGTTTTCCCGGAGTGAGCGTGCCTTTGATATCCTCCTCGAAAGACGCCCAGGCGGGATTCATGGTGTAGGCTTCGATGGCCTCTTCAATGGTCAGTCGCTGATCCGGGAACCAGCCCTCCGCCGGCTCGCCGCTCAATGTCTGACGAGAGACCGCGGCGTAGAGTCCGTAGACCGGGCTGAGGTAATAGCGGGCGGCGTTCGTGCCCGGGCTGTCGCTTCCGAAAACCAGGACTGCGCCGTTATCCATCAGACTGCGGAAAGCGTAGGCCCCTGCGGAGCGCTTGACGCCTATACGTTCCTCCATCCACCGCATGTCGTCAGATACGTGGTATGGGTTGATTTCCGCGACTAGGTTCAGCTCTCCAAAACGTTTGAAATCGTCAGGGTGGATGACTTGGGCGTGAATCACGCGCCAGCGGTGATCCGAATCCACCATGTCGTTTTCCTTGAGGATTTTCTCGTAGATGTCCAGTAGGATGCGTACGCCTTTATCTCCGATGGCGTGTACATGCGAAGGAAGGCCGGTTGGGACAGCTGCCTGGAGAAGGGTTTCCAGATTTCCCGGCGGAAAATCCGTGTACTTCTGATGCTTCGTCATCGACAGACCGGCGCCTTCCCGGCCCTCGGGGAACATGATGGTGCGCAGATAACCGTAATTACCCGGCTGATGGTCGTAAGGTTCGAAGAACAGGGCGCCGCTGTTCCCCATGATGCCGTCCACCCAGGCCTTATAGCCGACGAACCTGAGCCAGTCGTCGCCGAATCCCTTCGTGATGCCGATCGAGGCAATGTGCTCGACCATGAACAGCGTCGGTCTCAAATTGATGCGAACCGTGAGGTTACCCCGTCGACGGGTTTCCTGGTAGACGCGCAACATCTCCGGTCCCGTGAGGTCCTGTATCGTCGTTATTCCCCCCCGGCGCCCTTCCGCCTGAACGGCTTCAAATTCTGCTATCCGAAGCTCGAAAGATTTCTCGGGCATGGCGCGGCGGACCTGTATATAGGCGCTGCCTTTCAGGATGCCCGTCAGGCGCCCATTTTCATCCCGGTCGAATTCGCCGTTCGTTGGATTCAGCGTATTCTCGTTGATCCCCGCCATGTCGAGCGCGCGGCTGTTCGCGAGGTGCATCGAACGGTCGAACCGGCTCACCAGGACCGGATGCTCCTGCGTGAACGCGTCGATCAGATCGCGGTGGGGGGTAAACGGCTCCGCCACTTCGTCGGTAACCGTTTTTCCGGCCGAGCTCGACGCCCACTGCTCATAGGCTCCCCAGCTTCCGCCGCTGATCAGGCTCTCCTCAGGCATTCTCTCCGTGGCCGCGCGAATTCGCTCGGCAAAGGCTACCGGTTCGTGCACATCGAGAAGATTGACTCCGAGAAGGAGCGATCCCGTTGCTCCTACGTGAACATGGCCATCGATGAAACCGGCCGTCGCGAAGGCGCCGCCCAGGTCGATCGTTTTAGTTTCGGGCCCGGACAACTCCTCTATCTCGGCGTTACTTCCGACCGCGACGATGTACTCGCCCCGCACGGCCACGGCTTCAGCCCAGGGATTGCTTTCGTCTACCGTATAGATGGTCCCATTTATGAGAACCATATCGGCGGGTTCATCGATCGAACCGCAGGCGCCGATCGCAATCCCCAGAATGGCCAGTGCAGCGTGCGTGAGACGTTTCATGGAATTCCTCCGGGGATATTTGCTTTCTACGACGAAACGGATCGCGCGATTTCGTCGATATGTGCCAGTTCCGAATCCGAAAGCCGAAAGTTCATACTCCGGGCATTATCCTTCGCCTGATACGGTTTCGTAGCTCCCGGAATCGCTACAACCAGATCGCCGTGGAAGTGCACCAGCCAGTTGAGGGCCACCTGTGCGGGCGTGGCGTCGTGCGTACCGGCGACGTATTTGAGCAAATCGATGAGCGGCCTGGTCTTCTCGATAGCCTTGCGGCGGAACTGTCGGAGTTTCGGGCGAAAGCCGTCAATCCGACTGATGAGATCAGGATCGTCGTGGAACTTGCCCGAAAGCAGCCCCTGCCCTATGGGCGAATAGGCGATGATGGTGATACCCAGCTCCTTCGCCGTATCGAGCACGCCGTTTTTTTCTATGCGTCGATTGAGAAGATGGTAGTGGACCTGGTTCGAAGCGAGGGAGATACCCCGATTCTGTAGTATCGCGTGGGCTTTGCGCATGGCGCGGGCTCTGAAATTGCTGACACCGACGCTGCGGATCTTTCCTGCCTCGACGAGATCCGCCATCGCATTCATCTGCGCTCGGATCGTCGACAGCGACGCGGGATTATGGACCTGGTGTAGATCGATTCGATAATCTCCCAGAGCCTCCTGCCTATTGGAAATCGTCCTGCGGATACTTCCGGCGGGTCGCAGAATCGGATTCCATTTCGTGGCGACGACGATGTCGTCCTGCGTGGCTCCGGCGGCTTTCAACGCGCGGTTTAGAGAGCGCTCCGAGGCACCGCCGCCGTACATCTCGGCCGTGTCGAACCAGTTCACTCCGTGTTCCAGTGAAATCCGGACGATTTCGTCTTCGACGCCGTCGTCCAGATTCGGCCAGAACCTTCCGGCTAGTCCCCGTCCGCCCGAAAACTGCCAGCAACCGAGGCCAATCGGCGTAATCCTTATCCCGGTTTTTCCCAGTTCTCGCAATTCTACCATGGCAATAACACCTTAAATCAATCCATGCATGAATGCGGCGACCGCGAGTCCCAAATAGTTACCCGCCGCATACCCCAGAAGTCCAACCGCGACGCCCGGCAGTAATTTGTCGCCATACCCTCGGGCTCCGGCGATCGCCATCGCCGAGGCGGCGCCTCCTACGTTCGCCTGGGATGCGACCGCCAGGGTCTGCAAATCGATTTTCGCGAGCCGCCCCAGACCAAATATAATAAGACCGTGAACGGCAACAGTCACAAGGGCGAAATAGAGGACCGCAGGCCCCATCTCGACAATATTGGCAATGACCGACCGAGCCCCGTTGGAGGCCAAAAAGAGGAGGACGAGATAATTTCCCCACATAGCGGTTCCAGGGAGCGACCGTATGACTCTGAACTGGGCCGCGATGAGGACGATCGTAGTCAGCCAGAGGATTTTCGGGATTCCAGGTATCCAAGACGCGATCAATCCAGAGACCCAGAGGGCGCCGACGGCTATGGCGATAATCGTTGCAGCATGCCTCAGGGACATCGGAACTCCGGTGCTGTTGAGCGAGCGCGCCAGTGTCATCTTGTCGGCTTTCTCATCGTCTGCAGGCTGAACATCGGCCGGCTCTGGCCCGTCGTTCGACGAGCGGCCGAGCAGTACAGGTACGGCCAGACAGGTCGCCATCCACAAGGCGGTTACAATCACATCGGCCGCGAGCGCCGCCGTAAACAGATCGCTGCTCGTACCAAGCGCCTGGCCGATTGCTGCGAAATTAACCCCGCCTCCCGTGTACGTTCCGGCAAACTGTCCTGCCAGCTTCCAGGTCTCAGGTCCGATGATCGAAACCAGCATGTATCCGCCGATCATCGCGCCGACGGCTGTTCCCACCGCTCCGATACCGAATGCCATCAGCATTTTCGGGCCGGCTCCTAATACTACTCTGTTATTTAAGGCCCTGCTCGGGTCTTCTCAATATAATCAACGGCTTGAAGAAAGAGCTCTTCCAGGACCTTGCGCCGCAGCTCTGCCACGCTTCTGCGGGCCTTTGGGGGGAAAACCCCGCCCGGGCGGGGTCGTCGCGTCCGATATGCCAGGTGACGATGGCGGCGGCAGGCCCGTGATCTCGGGCCCATAGCTTTGGCCAAGGGTCAGGAACGAGTGCGCAAGCATGACGAGCGCCACATGGCGATGGAGACCGTTCCATAGGCGGCCTTCGTAGTCGTCGAGTCCCAATTCTCCCTTGGCGTCCTGATAGAATCGTTCGATGACCCAGCGCACATGCGCAAGTTCGACGACGTCCTCAAGTGAGGCTTCGTCCATACCCCAGGCGAAGTACTGCTTGTAATCTCCGCCGCGACCGGGCAGCGGGCGCTCGCCGATGAGCCATCCCTCAGTGGTAATGTGCGCGCCGCGCTTTCCTGATGCGGAAGACGCGCACGCGAGCGCATTCCTTGACGAGCGGCCCTTTCATCCCGGTGCGCCAGGCGACCTTCTGCCAGGCAGGGCATGCATCGAGGATCTCGCGGGCTTCCAAGGGAGCAATTCTATCTTTTAGCGCCAGCACCTTTCTCGGGCGGCCTTGTCCCTGGTAAGGCGGCTGAGGGCTATCGCCCGGATCGGCGTTGACGAGACCCTCGAGCCGATACTCGATGTTCGAAGCCACAGCGACTACATAGGGCATCTTTCGCGTCTCGAGTCCATCAAGAAAAGAGGGTTGATCGCCGTAGCCGGCATCTGCGATGACCGCTCGAGGAGAGGCATCGCGGGCCTCGTCGACGAGCCTGAGGGCAATCCGGCCTTTAGTCTGAAACGGCGTATTCGCGGGGACGTGCGCCTTCCGGCACCGCGCCTCGTCATCGGTCCACGTCTTGGGCAGGTAGAGCCGGGCCGAAACGGGCCAGTCGAACACGCGGTCCACATAGTGGGCGCTCACCAGAATCTGGCAGTTGTCGATGCGTCCGAGCGTGCCCGAATACTGGCGTGCGACGCCGACCGAGTGCGTGCCCTTTTTAGGAAGCCCCGTGTCGTCGATGATCAAGACGCCGTCTCCAGCGCAGGCGAGTTCGACCATCCGGCCGATCCGGATGCGGTTCATCTCGCCCGGGTCCCAGGCCGTGTTTGTCAAGAACTCCTGCAGCCGCTGCGCGCTCGTGCCCGGCAGCGAGCGCCCCATGTCGGCAGCGGTCTTTCGCTTCAGGTCTGCCAGGAGCCCCGTCGCGTAGCGCTCCATCGCTTCTCGGCTCTCCGAGCGCCGGACGAGGCCGGCAAAAGGTTCCAGGAACGAGGTTAAGTCGGAAAGTGGGTCAGGGCCGGATTTGGGAATAGCCATCGCGTCACCTCCTTGGGAATCGATGGCCTCAAATTAAGCGTCAGCCCCACATAAATCAATAACTAACAGAGTAGTACTAAGACTGAGCGTATATCCACCCTAAGCAGAATCAGCGCAATTCCTGCCTCAACTCCCGGTCCTACTAGAAAATCATACGTCTTGGACTCTCCGGGCAGGACACCGATGTTGGACAGCAGCATCCCAAGTAGAATACCTACAAGGGCCGCTCCGAGCGAACAAAAAAACCGGATTCGCTCTTCCAGATGGACAGCGACGTAGACGGTCGCTGCAAGCACAGCCAGTACGGCAAGAGGATCGCTGATCACCGGTTCCTCGGTCTGGTGAGGCAGGGTGTCGTGACCTAATAATTTTTACCGTAGCCGATACGCTCGGGGGCAAATCGGCGAAGTAGGATCAGTGTGTTGTAGACCAATTGAATGAAAAGCAGAATATATAGGATTACCCACTCGCCCGTCCTGTCCCATCCTGTCGGGCGCTGCCTGCCGAGCTCGTCGATCATGCTTTTTTCGCCATACAACAGAATGATACAGGCCACGCCAAACATGATCAGCATGAACTCAAACGCGGTGTATTTCCTATAATATAATCCGTCCAGGATCACCCAGACGACTGCCAGGATATTGAAGAGGAGAATGGCGAGAAAACCTTCCAGGATAACGGCACTCTTCAGATCAGTGGGTCCCTTCTCTCCGAAAAACTGGTCGGCGTACTACCAGATAGCAAACATGTTGAATAGCAGTGCGAGGGTCGCAAGGATTCCCACAACACCGGTGGCTATCCCCAAAAATCCAGTCGTCCTGTCTATAAAACTTGAGCGACGTCCCATTTATTCAATCAGGCGAGGTGGATAATATCTGCACCGGATTGCAGGTTGTTTTTCGGTGCGTACTTACCTCCGGGGAATCACGATTCACTGTACTCCTCGGAGGATACGGGTGAGATGCCAAGGGTTTGACCCGGAAGACGAGGCGCGCTTCAACGGCGGCTAGAACGTCCCGTTATGGACGTCCTGGATGAAGGCGATTACGCCATCAAAATACACATCTGGATCATCATATTGCGAAAGGTGGCTGCCGTCGGGGCAGTAGAGGTATCTGCCGTTCTGGACCCGGGTGGACATCCACTCCATGTGCTTCGGATCCATCGTATCGTGCTCGGCGCCGATGACCAGGGTCGGAACGATGATTTCTGAAAGCCGATCGGACACGTCCCAGGTCTCCAGAACACCGCTGATGCCGAATTCGCTGGGACCCTGCATCGTGACGTACACGTCGGGATTGAGGTGCTCGAAAGTCCTGTTGATGGCATCCGGCCACTCGTCCAAGGGCATACGGAGAAGGTGTTCCGTGTAGTAGTGCTGCATCAGCAGTTCGGTATATCTCGGATTATCAAAGTCCTCGGCAGCCTCGAAGGCTTGAATTTCTGCAAGCACCTCGGGTGCCATCTGCGGGCCGAGGACCTCTTCTGCATATCTGGCGTATGCGGGAGCGCTCGACATCATGTTCGAGATGATGAGTCCTTTAAGTTTCTCCTGGTACTTTAGAGCGTATTCCATGGCGAGGATGCCTCCCCAGGACTGGCCCAGCAGGTAGAAGTTGTCGCTCGTAAGACCCAGCGCCTGGCGAACCTGCTCGACTTCTTCGACGAAACGCTCCGTGACCCAGAGGCTCAGATCGTCGGGTTGATCGCTGTTGTATGACCCCAACTGATCATAGAAGTAGTATTCGAATCCAACCTCCGGGAAGTATTCATCCATGATTTCGAAGAGTTCGTGCGTCGCGCCCGGGCCTCCGTGAAGCAGCAATACCTTGATGTCCGGATTGTCTCCGACGCGCCTGGTCCACACGTTGAATTCTCCGATAGGTGTCGAGATCTCGATCATCTTTACGCCGTCGCTTGAGGCGTCGACCACCTGGTCGGGCGTGTCCGTCGGCGAGCATCCGGAGAAAACCATGAAGCCGGCGATAATGAGATAGGTAGCAGTCTTCATGAGTATCCGTGGGTTGATGAGTACTTCAGTTCTTACGCGGATAACTCCGCGAACGTTCGAGGGGCGATGGATGTTTTCGCAGGAGCCCACAGTATAGCGATCGACGGATCAATATCGCCTGCAGGCACTCTTAAATCATCCCTCCAGGCGCCGCACCCGATATCACCGACAGACACTCTGAAACGAAGAAAGCCCCGTCCGTTTTTCGAACGAGGCTTTCAACCCTACGCGCATTTATCTCCGGGAGATATCAGCGAGGGCTACCGTTCCAGTGCGCTCCCGGTCGAGCCGGATCCCACCACCAGTTTTTCTGTCTCCGGCTTGAGTCCCACGGGCAATTCTCTGGCAATCGGTTCATCACTCCAACTCTCGATCTCGTCGATGAATGCGAGGGCAAGTACTCCCAGATCGACGGGCTCCAGATCGGGATCTTCAGACACCGTCTCGACGCGTACCAGATTGGTGGCCGCCTTCGCGTGCTTCTCATCGAGCACAACAGCGGATGCGTAGGCTGATTCGGCGGCTCGGTAGTACCCGGTGTGCTCCAGCACCATGCCGAGGTTGTTGAAGAAAAGCGCGACATCGTCTCGAATCTCGGTGGCCCGAGCCAGGGCGGGAAGGGCCTGGTCAAACAGTTTTTCTTCCATGAGAATCAGCGCGAGGTTGTTCATCGACCATGCATCCATTTCGTCGATCCGGATGGCCTCCCGATAGGCGTCGGCGGCGTCCTCCAGTCTGTCGAGCTGATGGAATGCGCGTCCTTTCAGGCGGTAGCCTCCATTGGACCGGGCATCGAGGGCCAGAGCGACATCGACTTTACCCAGTGCTTCCTCAGGCCGCGCCGTATCGAGCAATACGCGGCCCAGATTCAACCAGCTCTTGACGTGACTCGAATCCCTTTCGAGCGCCAGTTCGAACGAGTGCTTGGCGTCGTCATACTTTCCTGCTTTCGATGCGGACAGCCCGAGCATATAGAACCCCCAGGGATTCTCGTTCTTGCGTGCGGTGTAGAGCATGAAGAGGTCAAAAGCGTCCTCGTAGCGTTTCTCGCGAAAGGCGGTCTCGGCTTCTGCATAGGTAATTTCCTTCGCAGCCGGCGCGATGGCGA
>JACZYK010000255.1 GCA_022571135.1 Bacteroidota bacterium | reverse complement strand
GTCGGGCATGGCGTCTTCGTGATGTTATTTCTGCTGACAATGTAGCGATCATTCCGTTTTTGCCCAACGCTGTACGTTGAAGCTGTGTGACGCAGTCCGGTTTTCTGGAGATCGAACACCGTCGATTATTAAGATTTCGAGTGTGTTTCATTCGCATGTTGAATGAGGATGTACAGATTCCTATCTTCTGCGTCCATGAACGGAATTCGTCATCATAGCGCCCGGCATCATCACAGCCACTCCCAGCGACGAGGCTAAGCCGAGGTGTATACCTGACGACCCTGTACAAATGTATTGAATACCGGACGCTGGCCTCGATGGTCGGCGTTCTGCATTTCTGACAGGCGCGCCATCGAGGAATCGGCTCCACTTACACAGCCGAATCACATGGCAGAAATAATCAAATCGGACAATCCTCTTCGACTCGGTCTTCCGAAGGGACGGATGGAACCGGGCGTCCTTTCGCTCCTTGCGGACGCCGGGATTTCTGTTCGAGGAACTGAGCGGGGTTACCGGCCCTCCATCTCACTCCCGAACACGGCGGCGAAAACCATGAAGCCGCAAAACATCATCGAGATGCTCTCTCATGGGCGTCGAGATGTCGGTTTTGCCGGGGCCGACTGGGTCGAGGAATTAAATGCAGACGTCGTCGAGGTGCTCGATACCGGCCTCGATCCTGTTGACCTGGTTGCAGCTATTCCGCGCGAGATCGCTTCAAACGGAGGACTGCCCGACAGACGAATCGTCGTTACGTCCGAGTATGAGCAGATCGCAAGAAAGTGGATCCGGGAACGCTCGATCGAAGCGGATTTTGTGCGCTCTTACGGCGCAACCGAGGTGTTTCCCCCCGAGGACGCGGATCTGATCATCGACAACGTCGCGACAGGGGCGACCCTCCGTGCGAATGGACTCGTAGTGTACGACACGATCATGCGCTCCTCGACTCGTCTGTATGCCAGCCGCGGAGCCATGAACGATCCTCTCAAGCGCAGTCGCATCGAATCGCTCCGGCTCGTTCTCCAGAGCGTGCTGGAAGCACGCCTCAGGGTGATGCTTGAGATCAACGCCTCCCGGGACAAGCTGGACACCGTCGTTGCGTTGCTGCCATGCATGAGAGAGGCGACCGTTGCGCCGCTCTTCGGGGACTCGGGTTATGCCATTCGGGCGGCTGTGCCCCGCGATGAATTGCCCGTCTTGTTACCCGCGCTGAAAGAAGCAGGTGGTACGGACATCGTCGTCTCCTCAATAGCACAGATCGTACCATGATGCAATCTTCTCTTCCACAACCGGACGGGCTTCTCTTCGATCTGGACGGCGTGATCGCGGATGTCCGCGAATCGTATCTCCGATGCATCATCGAGACCGCAGCGGATCTGGGATGCGTCGTGTCCGAGTCGGATGTGGAGACGGCCAAAAGACGCGGCCGGGCGAATAACGACTGGGTCCTGACCAGGGAGTTGTTGCTCGAACGTGGAATCCGTGTAGATCTCGACGAGGTCACCAGGATTTTTCAGAATCGGTATCTGGGATCCTCCGGCCAGCCCGGGGCCAGGGAGCGAGAACGGCTTCTCGCGCCGACGGAACTCCTTCAAAGCCTCACCACCCGGTATCCGAGTGCGATCGTGACCGGCCGTCCGCGCGACGAAGCAGAATGGTTCCTTGGGCGATTCGATATCAGTCAATGCTTCCGCTCGGTAGTGGCCATGGAGGACGCTCCGCTCAAACCCGCCCCGGCGGGCGTACTTCTGGCCATGAAGCGGCTCGGCATTACGAGACCGTGGATGCTTGGCGATACGCCCGACGACATGACCGCAGCCACGGCCGCAGGCGTCGTCCCGGTTGGCGTAACGTCGATTATAGAAAACGAGGAAACCCGACGGGCGCTGATCGACTCGGGAGCCAGACTAGTCATTTCTAACATCAGAGAAATTCCGAGGTATCTCGATTGAATAAGCAAATCGAAACGGCCGCTGGCGACGGAGCCGCGGCTGTGGATTCTCCGGCCGGCGACGGAGCCGCGGCTGTGGATTCTCCGGCCGAAAGGATCGCCGACGTCAGTCGCGTAACGAAAGAGACAGGCATCTGTGTTCGGCTCAATCTGGACGGCACAGGCAACACATCCATAGAGACGGGCATCGGATTCCTGAATCATCTGCTTGACGCGTTCGCTCGCCACGGCAGGTTTGATCTGGTGCTCAAATGCACAGGAGATCTGGGCATCGACGACCACCACACGGCCGAAGACTGTGGTCTCGTGATCGGACAGGCGATCAGCCGCGCACTCGGTGATCGGAAAGGAATTCGTCGATTCGGGTACGCCTATGCCCCCCTCGACGAAGCGCTCGCCCGCGCCGTCGTCGACATTTCCGGCCGCGCCTATGCCGATGTCAACACGGATCTCGAAAGAGAACGTCTGGGAGAGCTGTCCTGTGAAAATGTAGGGCATATCCTTCAGTCGATGGCTGCGACCGCAGGTATTACGATGCATGTCGACGTGATAAAGGGCCGAAATGACCACCACAAAGCCGAGGCTGCCTTCAAGGCGGTCGGCCTCGCCCTTCGGGGTGCCGTTGCCATGTCAGCGTTCGAGGATGTCCCTTCAACGAAAGGAAAAATCGATAGGGGGATCCAATGAAAAGCGTAGCAGTCGTCGATACGGGAGTCGCTAACGTGGCCTCCCTGCTCAGCGCGTTCAGCCAACTCGGTGTCTCTGCAAAACTCGTGTCCGATCCAGCCGAGATCGCAGAAGCATCCTACATCGTTCTGCCCGGCGTCGGAGACTTCGAAGCTGGCATCCGGCGCGTACACGAGCTGAAACTTGAAACATCTCTCAGGGACTCGTTCGATCGCGGCGTTCCGATGCTGGCCATCTGCCTGGGTATGCAGATGCTGTTCTCCGAGAGTGAAGAAGCCCCGGGGGTGCCCGGATTGGACATTATTAGCGGTAAATGCCGTCGTTTGCCCGACGATGTCCGGGTTCCGCAACTCGGATGGAACCTCGTCGAACCAGCCAACTCCACGGGACTGATCTTGCCAGGCTATGCGGCGTTTGCAAATTCATATGTGCTTACCGATTGCCCGCAAGGCTGGCGACCCTCGTGGACACGGTACGGTATGCGCTACGTCTCGGCACTCGAGCGAGGCAAGACACTGGCATGTCAGTTCCACCCCGAATTATCCGGAGCATATGGAATGGAACTGATCTCCAGATGGCTGAATGGGAGGCCTGCTTCCTCGACCAATGGCATTTGTAATCCGGGACCGGCCCGGCAACCGGAATCTTCGACGACGAGCGAGGGCTGTCATCGCATCATCCCCTGCCTTGACGTGCGCGACGGGCGTGTGGTCAAAGGTATTCGTTTCCAGAATCTCCGAGACGCGGGAGATCCGGCGGAGTTGGCCGCCAGATATGAAGCCCAGGGCGCCGATGAAATAGTGGTGCTGGACATCGCAGCTGCTCCCCGTGGACTCGAAACGCGACTGGACACGGTCAGACGTATTCGAGAGAAAATCCATATCCCGCTGACCGTCGGAGGAGGCGTGAGAACGGTGGAGGATGCTCATCGTCTCCTAAAGGCCGGCGCCGACAGGATCAGCGTCAATACGGCCGCAGTAAACGATCCGACACTTCTGAGGCGGTTGGCCGATGCGTTTGGAAGCCAGTGCATCACGCTTGCCATCGATGCGCGCAGAAGCGGAGAATCCTGGGAAGTACTCATCGTGGGCGGCCGGGAATCGGCCGGACTGAACGCCGTCGAGTGGGCGCGTGCGGCCGAAGAAACCGGCGCCGGTGAGATTCTGCTTACCAGTTGGGACAGAGACGGAACGAGATCCGGAGCCGACATTGAACTGATCTCCGCCGTTTCCGAGTCGGTCCATATCCCGGTGATCGCCTCCGGAGGCATCGGATCCGTCGAGGATTCCGAGAAGGCGATCAAGGCCGGCGCGGCCG
>JACZYK010000021.1 GCA_022571135.1 Bacteroidota bacterium | reverse complement strand
CCGGGCCGGACTGTAATGGCTTTTACTTTTACTGACACAGATATAGAACGAATCGAGACTGTTCTCGGCGTATCAGCAAAACGTGACGGCAGCGTCGCACGCTTTGATTTACGCGACCAGAAAAGCGGTCGACGGATTACGCTCGAGATCCATGCCAACGTGCCGATTCCGGACGACATCGAGTCGGATGGGTCGTCCAATCTCATCTCCGTCTATGCGGCCAGTTCCTTTCTGCAGTTGCAGGGCTGCACCGGTTATCTTGCGAGCCAGGAGCTCGGCGAGGTGATTTTCGTAGCCAAGACCGGACATGCCGCGAACGGCCTTGTTGTAGAACGGGAAGCCGGTTGTTCGCTGTATGCGAACGTGGATACGCGACTGTTCTCCACGGACTTTACCCAGCTACCGCCCGAATTGATCATGAGCAGCGTAGCCCTGTCCGTAACGGAGGAACTCTTCGACGATCTCGGCTGAACGGAAGTGTAGTATCTAATAACGGGGTCCACCGGATGCCGGAACCAGTCGAGCGTATTTCCATCTGTATCGATGAATCTGTAGAGATGGAATCTGTCGACACAGATCGGCTTCGCCGTCTGACAGAGATCGTACTCGAAAGAGAATCCGTCGTATGGTCCTCGATCTCCATCGTCCTCGCCGGTCATGAAACGGTCCGAAATCTTAACCGAAAATATCTCGATCACGATTACGAAACGGACGTTCTCTCCTTTCTTATTGACCAAACCGGAGACGGAATCGATGCAGAGGTCTACGTGGATGTGCAAACAGCCGTCGAGCGCCACGTCGAATTCAAAGTCTCGCTGCGCCAGGAAATCGAGCGCTACCTCATTCATGGCCTGCTGCACCTGGCCGGATACGAAGACGATAAGCCGCGGAAGAAACGCCGGATGCAGGAATGTGAGGACCGGTATCTGACGGTGACGTTCTGACTCGCGTTCAGGCCAGTTTTCTGAGCCGGCGGACGACTTTCGAGACGTGCTCGACCGTCTGGAGAATGTAGAAATGAAGGTTTGAAACGCCCGCTCCCAGCAGCTCATCGCACTGTCTAATCGCCCATTCGACGCCGACGTCCGTGACATGCTCGGGTTTGGCCGCCTCCACTTCAGCAGCCAGGGCTTCAGGAATATGAACTTGAAATCGGCTGGGTAGAGACTGCAGATGACGCTTGTTCGTGATGATTTTCATTCCCGGAATAATCGGAAC
The DNA here is from genome assembly GCA_022571135.1 of Bacteroidota bacterium. Lineage (GTDB taxonomy): Bacteria > Bacteroidota > Rhodothermia > Rhodothermales > UBA10348 > JACZYK01. The sequence continues at coordinate 17,062 of JACZYK010000021.1, read as the reverse complement.
GGTTATTCCGACTTCCCTGCATCGCTCCACGAACTCGAGAAATTGCTCATACTCGAAAAACATCTGGGTCGTAATATAATGCGCCCCCGCATCGACCTTGCGCTTCAGATTTAGGATGTCCCAGGAAATGTTGGGAGCCTCGAAGTGCTTTTCGGGATAGCCGGCTACACCCACGCAGAAATCTGCCTGTGCGGCTTCCATCAGCTCTTCAAGGTAGCGGCCTTCGTTCATATCCGAGATCTGACGCACGAGATCGATTGCGTACTCGTTCATCGTGCGGTCATCGACGAGAGGCTTTCTGTATCCGCTGTCGTCTCCTCTGAGCGCCATCACGTTCTGCAAACCGAGATAGTTCAATTCGATCAGCGCATCTTCACTCTCCTCTCTCGAGAAACCCTTGCAGAGCAGGTGGGGAACCGGCTCTATGCTGAATCGACTCTTAATGGCGGCGCAGATTCCCAGCGTGCCGGGTCGCTTTCGCTTGACGTGCCTGCGCCACGTGCCGTCAGGGAGCTCCTCGTAATAAACCTGGGCAGAATGCGAGGTGACGTCTATGTAAGGTGGCTCAAACTCGACGAGGCCCTCGACCATGTCCAAGATGTCTTGAATCGATCCGCCCCGCTTGGGTGGGATAATTTCGTAGGATATCTGGAGCGATCCGCCGCTTTCAATCAGTTCGGTAATTTTCATACCATCTCGTAAATTCCTCTCGTTCTCGATTAGGACCGGGACACTGCGCTCAAGCGTCTACACGCAAGATAAACCATCACTCAACGGAATTTCTAATCGATGCTGGGGATTGTTTTTTCGACAAAGGAAGAAGCTCAACCCTTCCTGAACAAATATGAACGCGGTCGATTCGACGGTATCGGAGAGGGTGAAAGCGAGCATGACAACACGTGCCTGGTATCCATAATCGGGGTCGGAAAAATAAAGGCAACACTCCGTACGGAGAGGCTCTTCAGCAATTACAAGCTGGAAAAAATTATCCATGGTGGTACGTGCACGGCGCTCGTCGAGGAATTCGAAGTTGGCGCGATCATGGCTGTTTCCCAGGTCTTCGAAGGAGATCGTATCGAATTGTCGGCACCCACCTACCCCCGAATGCCGCTTACGGTGCCGTTCGACGGTATTCAGGAAGGTACGCTGGTGACACAGGATCATACGGTTCAGGGCGCAACCGAACTCAGCTACTGGCAGCGTATTGCAGACGTGAGCGATATGGTCGGCTATGCAGTGGCCTACGTGGCGGCAACGCACGGAGTGCCCTGCCACATCGTGAAAGTCGTCTCCGGTCAAATGGGCGTCGAAGACAAGGAGCTTCGCAAGACGCTCACGACGTGCTACAATAAGCTATCCGAATTCCTGCTCGGTTCGATCGACCTTTTGCTGGACTGAATCATCGGTGGACGCGGCGCTACTCGCCTGGTCCCGCATCCAGTTCTTCGCGGCTGGGATCCCGCATGCGCATCGCCTCGTCGGCCGCCTCCTGCTCCATGATCGTGCCCTCAACGGTATTGGGAAGATCCCCCCTAAACACCGTATCGATGAGGGTGAAGAGCAGAAAGACAACAACGATCACCGATCCAAGCGCAAAAACCGCGGCATTGATACGGCTATCGTGTCTCAGGGCCATGAAGATCAGAATCACGAACATCGCTTTGCAGAAGGCGATGAAAAGGGCCAGGAGAATATTGTACGCTCCGAGATCCATGCGGGACGTCACCACGGTGAGTACGGTGAGTGCTATCAACGCGATAAACACCTGAATCAGTGTTTTTTTAGGGGTGATGTGATGTACAGCGTGTGCCATTAATATCGGTTGTCTATGTAGGCGGGAGAGCCTCGGGTCAGGGCCCGTTAACAGGCCCTATATCAAATACAGCAGCGGGAACAGGAAAATCCAGATGATATCCACGAGGTGCCAGTACAGACCCGTGAGCTCCACCGGCGTGTAGTAACTGCTGGTAAAGTGACCTCGAAGCGCCCGCGTTATCAGCCACGCAAAGAGCCCCATTCCGACCAGCACATGCAGGCCGTGTATGCCGGTCATCACGAAATAGATGCTGAAAAACTGGGCGGCAAATGGAATGTCGTACTCGGCGTAAATGTGCCCTCCCCCGACCCCGTGCGGCTGAAAATTGATGCCGGGGAATACACCGTGGGCAAACTTGCCGGTATACTCGAAATACTTGACGACTATGAAGATCGTCGCAAACACAATCGTGAGGATCAAATTGATGACCAGACCCTTCTTGTTGTCCAGTTGGGCGTAATGAACACCCAGGGCGACCGTAAAAGACGACGCCAGGAGAACCACCGTGTTCAGTCCGCCGAGCCGCCAGTCCAGTAGTTCTGCCGAATGAGCAAAGACTTCCGGATACCAGATACGGAATACGGTATAGGCCACGAACATCCCGCTGAAGAGCAGAATTTCCGTGACCAGAAACAGCCACATCCCCATCTTGGAGGCATCAAATTGCTGCTCTTCCGAGACGAAGTGATGCTGCAGGTGACCCGGATGGCCTGCGCTAGCAACAGATGTGCTTGCCATAGTTTGTTTGAGGTTGTCGAGCGGTGCGTAGATCCAGTTTCTGTCGTGAATGACTATTTTTCGTGTGTTGTTTCAGGGGCGACTTCTTGCGTCGCAAGGCCTGCCGAAGACCCGTCGCCCGATGAAGGGCCGGCGTAGAATTCCGGAACCAGGTGATAGTCGTAGGCGCCTCGGGTAACGACAGGCGTCACAGTGAAATTGTGCGGTTCCGGAATCGAGGCTGTGTGCGTCCATTCGAGCGTAAGTGCACCCCATGGATTGGCCGGCGCCTTCTTCCCCTTGAAGAGCGAGAACAGGAGATACCCGGCGATCAGAAAGAAACCGGCTGCCATAATCCAGGAACCATAGGTTGAGAGCACGTTCAGTCCCACGAACTCCGATGGATAATCGAAATACCTGCGCGGCATCCCCCGGCTTCCGGCGATAAACTGGGGGAAAAACGTGAGGTTGAAACCGATGAAAATGAGCCCTGCAGCGATCCGGCCGAGCGTCTCGTTGAACATCTTGCCCGTCATCTTCGGCCACCAGAAATGAAGACCGCCCAGAGCAGCAATTACGTTGCCTCCCAACATGGTATAGTGGAAATGTGCAACTATGAAGTAGGTGTCGTGCAGGTGCACGTCCACTGCCAGAACGCCGAGCATGATCCCGGTGAATCCACCGATACTGAACGTAAACAGAAATATCAGCGCATAGATCATCGGAGTTCGCAGCTGAACGGATCCCCGATACATCGTACTAATCCAGTTGATGATCTTTACGCCCGTCGGAATTCCAATCAGATAAGTGATGAGTGAGAAGACCGTCGAGGCGAGAGCTGACTGACCACTCACGAACATGTGATGGCCCCAGACCAGGAAACCGAGGAACGCGATGGCAATCGATGACAGCGCCACAAATCTGTAGCCCACAATCCGATGCCGGGAAAATGCACCGATCAGATCCGAAATGATGCCAAAAGCCGGCAGGATCATCACGTAGACCGCCGGGTGCGAATAGAACCAGAAAAAGTGCTGAAACAGTACAGGGTCGCCACCGAGGGCAGGATCGAAGATGCCGATTCCGAGCAGGCGCTCGAGAAAGAGCAGGATCACGGTGATCGCGATGACCGGAGTGGCGAGCACCTGGACAATGGCCGTCGCATAGATACTCCACACGAAGAGCGGCAGTCGATTCCACGTCAGACCCGGCGCCCGCATCTTGTGTATCGTCACGATGAAGTTCAGTCCCGTGAGAATGGAAGAGAACCCCATCACGAATACACCCATCGTCACGAACAGGATGCTGTCCCCTACCTGTACCGAATAGGGCGCATAGAAAGTCCAGCCACCGTCGATCCGGCCGACCAGTAAGGCACTGAGCGTGATGACGGCTCCGCCCAGGTAGAGATAAAAACTCAGCAGATTGATCCTGGGAAAGGCGACGTCCTTCGCTCCGAGCTGCATCGGAATGACGAAGTTACCCAGAATCGCTGGCAACGCAGGAATGATGAATGCGAAGATCATCAGGACCCCGTGTATCGTAAAGGCCTGGTTGTAGGCGTCCGGACCCATGATCGTCTCGCCCGGAGACAACAGCTCCAAGCGGATCAGCATGGCCATTATACCGCCCGCCAGGAAGGCGAGCGAGATCGCGACGAGATACATGATCCCGATACGCTTGTGATCCCGCGTAAGTAGCCACGACTTGATCGATTTATCGTGGTTCAGATAGTTTACCGTTCCGCTATTGCCGGATACGGAAGGAGTCATTTCAGTCATTTAATAATAGGTTGCCTGTCAGATGCTCTGTCCTGGTTGCTCTCAATCGTTCGTTCCTACTCGAGCGATTTGAGATATGCGACCAGAGCGTCAATTTGTTTGGTCGACAACGAACCGTATGTTGCGACCATGGCATTCGGATACCCTGCGACCACTTTCGCCCCGGGATTCACGATGGACTCGCGGAGGTAATTGTCGTCCGCTACTGCGGTCATGCCGTCATCGAACTCGCGCGTGATTCCGAAAAGCCCGTTCAAAGGCGGGCCAATGAGTCTGCTGCCGTCCGTGGCGTGGCAGACCTGGCAGTTGTACTGTGTAAACAGCCGTTCTCCGAGTTCAACGGGCGGCAGATCCTGGCTCTGCTCGTCGAGCCAGTCATCGAATTCTTCCTGCGTTACGACGCGAACCATCCCCAGCATCATGGAGTGCTGCTGGCCGCAGTATTCCGTACAGTAAATCCGGTATTCGCCGACCTCGGTCGCTTCGAACCATACCGACGTATAGCGATTCGGAATCACGTCGTGCTTGATCCGAAATTCCGGAACGAAGAAACTGTGGATTACGTCGCCGCTGCTCATGAGCAGTTTGATCGGTTTGCCGACGGGAACGTAGAGGTCGCTTGTACTTGTTGCGCCCTCGGAGTATTCGAACTCCCAGAACCACTGTTTTGCCCTTACCGTGATCTGGTAGGAGTCCGGCGGAGGCGTACTGAGCGTGATGAAGACCCGGAATCCCCACGTAAATATGATCATCGTCAGAATCGTCGGAAGAATGATCCATGCGGCCTCGAGCCACTTGCTCTCCTTGATCCGCTCGGGGACGTATTGGTCGCTTCGCCGGCGGTAACGGATCACGAAATAAATCGTGGACACAATCACCGCCGCGAAGAGTATCGTGCTTACAATCAGCACGAAGTTGAATAATGCATCGACGTCTCGCGCAACGCTCGACATAGCGTCCGGAAGCCAACTTGATCCTTGATCGCCCATTATGAGAGGGAATCTTTATGTAAGAGTTAGGGCCTGTTAACAGGCCATATTAAAGGATTACGTCAGGATGGTGAGGCAACGATGGTCTGCCGTCGGCGTTCACGGCGCCAGAAAATGAACAGACCGGTGAGCAGGACGAGAACCGTCAGAAATCCGCCCATCCTCATCAGGTTCGTAGCGTGCAGGACGTACGAATTGGCGTTCGCGTCGTATCGATAGCAGTAGAGGAAAATCTGGTCGACCCTCGTGCCTACCGTTCCCCTTGATGCTTCCACAATGGCCTTGCGTACGTCCGAAGGAGCGAAATACATCCCGTGGATGTAGCGGGTGATCTTTCCGTCCCCTGCCAGAAAGATCAAGGCAGCCGGATGGGCAAAGTCCCGGGTCGATTCCATCCATTTGAACTGAAATCCGGTCGACCGGGCGAGTGCCTGAATATTGTCCTCCGAGCCGGTCAGAAAATGCCAACCCGACGAGGCCTCTGGCCGTCCGAGATCTTTCAGATACCTCTGTTTCTGCGTACTGGCGAGTTCAGGAGATTCCAGGGAAGAAAAACTGACGGTCAGGATGTCGAACTCCTGTCCGGGCGTCCATTCCAGCTCACCGAGCGTCTTCGTAAAACCCTCCAGCAGGATGCTGCAGAGCATCGGACAGTTGTGGTAGACGAAATTCAGCAACACGGGCCTTTCCCCGTCGAAATACATGTCCAGCGTAACCTCCTCCCCCTTCTCGTTGAGAAATACGAGATCCAGTGGAATCGACTCACCCAACTGCTCATCGATGCCCACACCCTCAAAAACACTGGGTAGACGCTCTTCAGGCGTATCCTGTGCAAAGGATGCGTTTATCAGGGACACACACCCGATGAGCGTCATGAGAATCATCCGGTTCGATAACCGCGATATGTTGCTTCGTATCTGCATGGCCGTCACTGAGCGGTTAAGGACCCATCTACCGACGCCTCGGCTGCGACGAGTTCCATTGCACGATCGATGGGAATCCGATAGATACCGCTCTCGATATCGAGCACCTCATAGTTGGACAGGAGGCGATTGGCTTCGATCCGGGTCTCCTGTAGCTTCGGATATCCTGTGATCGTCGTGGCGTTGGTCCTGGCCTCCTGGAATTTGATGCCGGTGACCTCCACCACAGCGAAGACAGCAATCAGAAACACGATGACGCCCACGATTACCCTCCAGGTAATCGCGTTCGCATCGAGCCCATCCGACTCGACGCTGTTGGCGATCCCGTGATGCTTATCCACGGTATCCTCTCTCGTCTGTTCGCTCATTTGAACCGTGTACCGTTTAGGAAGGTGTTGAAAAACGCCTGACAATAAGGCCGAAAGAAAGATCGTGTAGATCAAGGCGGGCGAGGAATCGTGAATGAGGCGTACTCGTGTACGCCGCCATGAGCAGTGACGAAGCCCAACGATGAGATGCACGGTTTGTCATCGGCCTTTTAGGTATTCGTAAATTGTAATGATTCAGCGAGCCTCGGATCGTGCTCGGGGACAAGGCTGTGCCTGCTCAGTCGATAAATCACGACGCCCAGAAACACGCCAAAAAGTCCGATCCATGTCGTGAAGTCCAGAAGATGGAACGTCGCTTGTTCGTGAAGCACGGGCATTGCGATCCAGTGGAAATCGAACCAGTGCATGACGAGCATCCAGACGCACATGAAGGCTAACACGGGAAGCAGTCGCTTGGCGGGCCTGGAGAGCAGGACGATGAAAGGAATCACGAAGTGGCCGAACAGCAGTATCCCGCTGCTCACTTCCCATCCGTTTTCGAGCCTGCGTCTGAAAAAGATGGTCTCTTCGGGCAGATTTGCGTACCAGATCAGCATGTACTGGCTGAAGGCTATGTAGGCCCAGAAGACCACGAATCCGAACAGAAACTTGCCCAGATCCTGGTAGTGCTCTGTCGTCACCACGCCAGTCAACATGCCGGCCTTCTGCAGCGTCATGGCTATCAGTGCGATGAAAGCCATGATGGCCATGAAGGATCCTGCGAAGAAATAGACGCCGAAAATGGTCGAGAACCAGTGCGGATCCAACGACATGAGAATATCGAATGACGCGAACGAGGTCGTTATCGCCGTCACGGCCAGGCCCCATGCGCTGACGCGGCGCTGCGCCTTCGGAATGGAAGGGTCCGGTTCGATATCCTGGAGGATACTCAGTGTATAGAGCCTGTACGAGATATAACTCCAGGCGATGAAATAGAACGCCAATCGGCCCAGGAAGAAAGGAATGTTCAAATAAGCTTCCTTGCCAGCGATTACCGGGTCGTATGATGCACTCGCAGGATCAAACAGCTCGTGGTGCGTCCAGTGATAGAGATCATGCATTCCGAACAAAACCGGTATTCCAAGCACGGCGAGCAGCGGGAAAGACCAGATGAGCGCCTCCGGTATTCTGCGTACGACGACACTCCATCGGGCCGATGTCAGGTGCTGGATCATAACAAAGAACAGGCCGCCCAGGGCCAGCGAAATACAGAAGGTCCACCCGATCAGGTAGGAAAAATAGAACTGCTCGGGATCGGTGACCCATCCGACTGCGCTTATCACGAGTGCCGCGACTCCGATGCCCAACGGCAGCAACCAGGCCGAAGGTGACCAGGCGAATCTGTACCTGGCGTCGGCCCGATCGGCCGTGGGCTGCAGCGGATCCAGCAGCCAGACAAATAAATTGCTCCTCTTGATCGTATTCGACATAGATCGCGTGCTCTCTTGTAGCATCGAGGGCTTAGCGCCCGTTTCTCTTGTTTCTGTTCTAGGGGTCTGGATCTTTACTGACTCTCCGGCAAATCCGACTGGCTCGCATACTGGCTTCTCTGCAGCGCTCTGATGTAAGCGACGATGGCCCATCTGTCTGCAACGGGAATCTGCTGGGCATAGGAAGGCATCGTCCGAACGCCGTTCGAGATTACATCATAGAAATACCCGTCCGCTTGCCGGCGCAGATTGTCCGAGTGGTAGGTCGGGGCCGGAACCATGCCGTAGTTACCCACCATGATGATACCCAGGCCGTCGCCCACCGACCCGTGGCACACCGTGCAGAACACTTCGTACCTGTCCTGACCGCGACGCATCAGGTTCATCGTTAGCGGCAGTTGGTTCCTCGTCACATACTCACCGTTGGGCTGCCTTCCGGTATAGAACGGTACATCCTCTTTCAGAAATCCCCGTGCAATGGTTCCCTCAACGGGTTTTCGCATCGCTCGCATATCCGAAAAAAACGGATTGACTTCCTGCGCCTCGAATTTCTCCTGAAAGTCCATATTCGGGATAACGTGGATAGGCGGCTTATCCGAAAAACTGCCCCGGCACCCGGCCGTGACGACAGTGACGAGAAGTATCGCACCGAGAGCCCGGAAGTTCATTTGATTAATCGCTGAGTGCATATCGGATTATTCGGGTCATCCTCCGGTCTGTTCTGGGTCTTCGCGATCGTGAATGATTTCGATCGCTACGGCTCCCAGTTCTCTCAAGAATTTTTCCGTTCCCTCAGGATCGAACCTGCCGTCGCTGGCTGCGATATGAAGGAAGAAAGCGTCGTCCGTCACTCGCATGAACCGCTTCGAGTTAAATAGCGGGCAGTAGTAGCGCGGAAGACCGTTCATGACGAACATGCCGACCACCGCAGCGGTGGCTGCGAACAATACCGTCAATTCGAACATGATCGGAATCGAGGGCTCGATCGCGAAGAACGGCTTCCCGCTTATATTAATCGGATAGTCGACGGCTCCGGTCCACCACTGCAACCACCACGCTAAAGCGAGTCCGATCAGACCACCTGCGAGCGTGATGTACCCGACTTTCGAATTTCCCATGCCCATCGCCTTGTCCATCCCGTGGATCGGAAAAGGACTATGGGTGTCGAACCGGCGGTACCCGGCCTCCCTGACCGATCTGGCGGCGTCGTGTAAAGCTCCCGGATCGGTGAATTCTGCAAGCATGCCGTACAACTCATCGTCGCGGCTCTCGTAGACCCCCATCGTGGCTTTGATCTCGCTGGCTACTTCTTTAAGCATCTCTTTTTGGTGTTACGCCTACGGTATGATCCGCTTCCTGGCCGTCCCCCGAGTGCTTGTAGAAATGAGGGTGAGCCTCCGGCAAAACACCCTTCACTTCGGCCACTGCGACCATCGGCAGGAAACGCAGGAACAGGAGGTACATCGTAAAGAACAGCCCGAATGATCCGACGAGTGTCAGGATGTCCACGAGCGTCGGTGAATAGTAGTCCCAGGCGCTGGGTAGATAATCCCGATGCAGGGAGATTACTACGATCACGAAACGCTCGAACCACATTCCAACGTTTACCAGGATCACGATCACGAACATGAACGGGATGCTCCGGCGCAGCTTCTTGATCCAGAAGAACTGCGGAAAGAGCAGGTTGCACGACAACATGGTCCAGTAGGCCCAGGCGTACGGGCCGAACGCCCTGTTGATGAATGCATACTGCTCATAATGGACGCCCGAATACCAGGCGATGAAGAACTCGGTAATGTAGGCGAAGCCGACCATGCTGCCGGTCAGCAGTATGATGATGTTCATCTTCTCGAGATGATTCACCGTTATAATATCTTCTATCCCGAACACCTTTCGGGCCACTACCATCAGGGTGACGACCATCGCGAAACCCGAAAATATCGCCCCCGCGACGAAGTAGGGTGGGAATATGGTGGTATGCCACCCGGGCACGATGGACACCGCGAAGTCAAAGGAAACGACCGAGTGCACCGAGAGCACCAGCGGGGTGGCGAGAGCGGCCAGGATCAGGTAGGCCTTCTCGTAATTTCTCCAGTGCCGGTTGGCGCCCGTCCAACCGAGGGCCAGAGCGCCGAGTACCTTCTGCCGCAGCTTCCTGGTCGTGCGGTCACGCAGCGTGGCAAGATCCGGAATGAGGCCGACATACCAGAACATCAATGAGACCATGAAATAGACCGAAATCGCAAAGAAGTCCCAGATTAACGGGCTCTTGAACTGCGGCCACATCTCCATCTGATTGGGATACGGAAGCGTCCAGAAAATTACCCAGACCCGACCGACGTGTATAGTCGGGAATAACAGCGCGCAGATTACGGCGAATATCGTCATGGCTTCGGCTGATCGGTTGATCGCCGTGCGCCACTTCTGACGGAACAGAAAAAGAATGGCCGAAATCAGCGTGCCGGCGTGACCAATACCCACCCAGAAAACGAAATTGACGATGGCATAGCCCCAGCCTACCGGATTGTTCAGTCCCCAGACGCCAATGCCGTTCCAGAACAGGTAGGCGATCATGACCAGGAGAATCAGCAGCAGCAGACTCGCCCCTGAAAAGGCGGCGTACCAGCCCATCGGAGTTTTCTTCTCCGTGTGATACGACACCAATTCAGTGATGTCGTGGAAGGAGAGATTGCCGTGGACAAGAGGCTCGTCCGTGTGGAAGTCCACTCCCGGTATGCTCAGTTGCTTTGCCGTGCTTTCCGTACTCACGGGCCTTACTTGTTTTTAATAGGTAATACCATACGGTCGATTTGCGCTTTCAGTTTGCATTAAGCTTCCGACATCAGACGCGGATTCGGATTTCGAATGCGACCCAGGTAGCTGGTACGCGGCTTTACACCCAGCTCGGCGAGGAGCTCGTATCGTCGTGTACTCTTTCTTTTCTTGTTAACCTCGCTGTCGGCCCTATTGAGGTCTCCGAAAGTGATGGCGCTCGCCGGGCAAACCTGCTGGCAGGCCGTCACGACTTCGCCTTTCTCAGGCGCCCTTTCCTCGATATTCGCCCGTTTGTTCACCTCGCGAATTCGCTGGATGCAGTACGAGCACTTCTCCATAACGCCGCGTGATCGGACCGTCACGTTCGGATTCTGAGCCATCTGGATCGTGATGGGAAGCGTCTTGGTCCAGTTGTAATAGTTGAACCGACGAACTTTGTACGGGCAGTTGTTGGCGCAGTAGCGCGTACCGATACAGCGGTTATAAACCATCTGGTTGGTGCCGTCCGGCGAGTGCACCGTGGCTGAGACCGGGCATACCTCCTCGCACGGCGCGTTTTCACAGTGCATGCAGGGCATCGGCTGTATCACCATGTGTGGATCGTCGTGGGACAATCCGTCACCCGATACGTAGTAGCGATCTAGCCGGAGCCAGTGCATTTCCCTTCCACGGCTCACTTCCTCCTTTCCAACTACCTGAATATTGTTTTCCGACTGACAGGCGACAATACAAGCGTTGCACCCCGTACAGGTGTTCAGGTCGATGACCATTCCCCACTGGTTGCGGTAATAGTCGTTGTCCTTGTACGCGTCTTCCCCGGTGGGATGGTCGCTCTCCCACAGCGTCGGATACTCAGCCCAGCTTTCGCGAATCGGTTCCGGCTCGTGCTCGGATACAAAATGCGGGTCGGCACGGAATTCTTCGAGTGTGGCCATGCGAAATATACCTCGCCGCGCCACCTCATCCTGCTCCTCTGGAAGCGCTCCGTGATCCTGCGTCGAAGCGACCATGTAATCGCCGCCGGAGCGAACGAACTCCGCGCCCGTTATGACGCTCATCGAGTCGGAACTGCGCAGAACAGAGACATTCTCGCCAACTCCGGTCGAAATGGCGCCGTGCCCGTACACATCGGTGTAATCGTCGAGATCGAAAAGATTCGTCCTCCGCTCCGGCCGATTCGAGACCGTTGTGCGCCCATACCCGAGCGCGAGTGCAACGGTCTGGTCTGCCAGACCCGGTTGGATCCAGATCGGCACGTCCACCGAGGATCCCCTAACCGTAATCGTCACTCGATCGACGAAATGCCGTCCGTTGGTAAGATCCATGCCCAGGCCGAGCGACTCGGCCGTTGCCGGATTCATGATAGCGACGTTGTCCCACACGATCTTTGTCGTTGGATCCGGGAGTTCCTGCAGCCAGGCATTGTTAGCGTAGGATCCGTCCAGTAGGCTGTTATCCAGCCGCAATACCAACTCAATACCCGCGTCAACAGTCGAAACCGCAGATGGCAACGCAGAAGTTCTGAGTCTCGGGATGACCGCGCCGAATCCGGAGTCGGGCAATAGTCCGTCGTGCAGAACGCGCGGCCACGCCGCTTCAAAATTGCTGCCCAGGATACCCTGCCACGTCTGCCTTACGAGGTCATATCCCGTCGTCCTCGCGCCGGTCGCTGCCAGAGAAATTATCTCGAGCTCGGAGCGGGCGTCTTCATACAATGGAGCGATGAGCGGCTGGGTGACCGACATCGTGCCGTCGTAGGACCTGCCGTCCCCCCAGGATTCAAGAAAATGAGTCCGGGGTAGATGCCACTCCGACGCCGAAGCCGTCTCGTCCACGTAGAGCCCCAGGTGAATTGTCTCCCGGACCGCACCCATCGCGTCGGCGAAGCCGAGGTCCGGGGGCGCATCGTAGACGGGATTGGCGCCGATGATGAACAGGATATCAACCCGGCCTGCACTCATGGACGCGATCAGGTCGCGGAGTACACTGATCCGGTAGGCACTCTCTTCATTGCCCTCTAAATAGGTCACCGTTTCTCCGACGGCTCCCAGAATATCGTTGATCGCAATACAGAGGGCATGAACGGCCTCTCCCTGGCTTTCACCGGCGAGAACAACCCCTTTCGGACCTGCTCGCCGAAGATCGACTGCGATCTCCTTTACATATGCATGATCCGCGAAGGCCTCCCCGCCGGACACGACGATTCCGAACTCGCCGGCTAACGCTGCGACAAAAGCCGCCATGTCGCTCGAGCGTAGGCGCAGCCGGTTGTCGGCCATTCCTCCGGTGATGGAATACTGACTTTCTACGACGTAGAGCCGGTTCATTTCGGAACCATCATCGACCCGCCTTCCGGCCGCGAATCCACGGGTATTTGAAATCGTATCCCTGTCGGTCGCACCCAGAAAATCGGCGTCCAGGCTGAGGATCACCTTTGCTCGGTCGAAGTGATACCGAGGGCGAAGGGCTTGTCCGTAAACCTTTCTGGATGCGGATGCGAAAGCATCATCCCCGGTCGCATCGTATTCGATCCAGTCCAGGGAAGCGAATCTGCGGCTGAGCTGTTCGCGGAGCGCCGCGAACGTCATTGAAGAATTTGGCTCCGAAATAACGGCAACTCGGTGATCTGCGAGCCGACCGGACAGGAAGTTGTAAAAATCGTTCCAGGAGCTGGGCTTGCCATTTCGAAGAACGGTCTGGGAGCGATCGGGATCGTAGAGCGAAAGCAGAGCCGCCTGCTCGAAGACGCTCGTTGCGCCGAGACTGTCGGGGTGTTCAGGATTACCCTCGATTTTCGTCGGACGGCCGTCCGTGCTTTTTACAAGAAGTCCGCGCAGCGAACCGCGAAACGGCATACTGGTCGCATAGTAAGCCGGAACGCCGGGAATCATCTCCTCCGGCTTACGCACGAACGGCATGATATTTTCGATCGGACGACGACACGCCGTCAATCCTGCTAGCGCAATGGAGGCGCCCATAATCTGCAAAAACTGACGCCTGGACGCCCCCGAGGGACCGTCGCTGGCGCCTGGAAGCAACTCTTCCCGGATGATCCGCCGATACTCGGGATCATTCTGAAAATGGTGGATACTTCGCCAGAACCGAGCGCGAGATGTTTGCTCAACATCCTCTGACACGTCTATGACAGGAAGTTCGATCATGGAATCTTCGTGATGACAGTATGCGCCGACGTTCGATATACCTCAGGACGGGAAATCGACCGGCCGCTTGCAACATGTATTCTTAATAGTGACAGGCTGAACAATTTTCGGGAGGCTGAATTCCTTCCAGACGGATACGCTCCAGGTTTCTCTTTACAAAGTCCGCAGGCTGCACGTATCCCATCTTCGTCACCGCGTCGTCAGGACGAAGGAAGAGTTCCGGCTGCCGGTGACATTCCAGACACCAGCCCATCGACAGCGGTTCGGCCTGGGCGACGATCTCCATCTGATCGATGCGTCCGTGGCACGTCTCGCAGCCGACTCCGTTGTTGACGTGAACCGCATGAGAGAATTGCGCATAGTCAGGCAAATGATGGACCTTGATCCACTCGATCGACTTTCCCGTCGCCCAACTCTCTCGAACCGGAACCAGCAGGAGGGACTCGCGCTTAATCTGCGCGTGGCAATTCATGCACGTCTCGGTCGCAGGAATATTGGAGTGGGCTGCCGACTGGACGCTCGTATGACAGTACTGGCAATCCATCCCGAGCTGACCGGCATGCAGACGATGACTGTACTGCACCGGCTGTTCGGGCGCATACCCGACATCGGTGAACTCAGGAGAGAAATAATACCAGATCAGAAGGAGAATAAAGACACTGGCGAAAAGGCCGGCGACGAGCGAAACTGCTGGAATCAGATTCGCCTTCTTGGAAAAGATCTGCGGCATTCAGTCGCAAGGGGGGGATTAGTTCGGATATTGTAATTGTATACAGACTATAATATTACCCAATTTAATCAGACAATGCGAGTCGGGGAAAGTTGAATTTAGCACTAATAGACAGTGGATGATTGTCTCAAAAATCGGATCGAAAGAAGAACCGCCGCCGAACCCAGTCCGATCACAAGCCCCCACCATAAGCCGATCTCTTGGAGATCCAGAACAAACGCCAGAAAGTAAGCCGCGCTCAGTCCGACGAGCCAATACGCCACCATCGCAAGTATCATGGGAGTGCGTGTATCCTTGAGTCCGCGAAGCGCTCCCATCGCCGAAACCTGAATGCCGTCGAAGACCTGAAACACGGCCGCAATTCCAAGCAGGGTTACCGCGATATCCACTACGGCGGCATTTTCGGAATCGCCCAGGTCGAGGTAAAGAGATACGACGGCCCTCGGAGCGGTCCAGAACAGAATCGCCGCCAGCGTCATGAAGGCGACCGAAAGTCCGATACCGGAGAGACCGGCACGAACGGATCCGAGTGAATCATGCCTCCCGACAGCCTGACCGACGCGGACGGACGACGCCATACCGATTCCGAGTGGAATCATGAACGTGAACGCCGCACATTGAATGGCTACCTGATGCGCTGCCAGTTGCGCCGTTCCGATCCATCCCATCATCATGACGGCTATCGCGAAAAGGCTCATTTCCAGGCCCATCGAAGCTCCGATCGGCCATCCTATGCGGAATAATTCTCTGAAGTAGTGCGGATCCGGTCTTCCGATTTTGGAAAATATCCGGTATTCGAAAAACGACTTCTCGGAGACGGTGAATACGAGCAACATCAGGAAGTTCAACCAGAATGCTACAGTGCTCGCCCATCCTGTGCCTACCAGACCCAGGGCCGGAAACCCCAGTTTTCCGTACATCAGAATATAATTCGCGGCGATGTTGATGCCGACACCGGTCAGCGCAATCACGGTAACGGGACGTGGACGCGAAACGCCTTCAGAGAAGCTCCGAAGCACCGTGAAACCCAGAAACGGAAGAATTCCCCACGAAATCGCCCTCAGGTAGGACACTGCGCGCTGGATGTTGTCGCTGTCCTGACCCATAAAACTCAGAATCGGTCCGGCGCTCCACACAAAAGTAAAGGACGGAATCGTGAGCAACACGGCCAGCCAGAGACCCTGTCGGACGCTTCGCCCGACGGGTTCGTTCTTTCCTGAGCCGAAAGCCTGGGAGACCATGGGACTCACCGCCATCAACACCCCCATGCAGATCATAATGGCCGTGTAGAACAGCGTGTTGCCGAGCGCCACTCCGGCCAGGGATTTCGGACCCAAGCGTCCCACCATCACCGTATCGACGAAACCCATGGAAATGTGCGCTACTTGCGTCACGACGATGGGCCCGGCCAGAAGCAGCAGCGCCTTTATCTCCGTTCGATATGGATGTTGTTTGAGAGACAAATATCTGTCGAGTATAGAACCGATTGTCCGGCCTTAAAGAGCCCCATGATACTGGTTTCCTTATTTTCATGTCGAGTGAGGGCAGATCGGTGGACCGAAAATGTCCTAATAACTAACGTCTCGTATCTTCTGATCTCTATGCGATCGGAGGAAAATGGCATATCGGCTGCCTCGACGAAGGCGGATGTGATCGACGGGGAGCTCGGCGCCTCCGGCGATACGGCGGCGACCGGATCGGTTGATCTAAGTGTCATCATCGTCAACTACAACGTCCGGGAATTCCTGAACCAGGCGCTCAGAAGCGTTGAAAGAGCCGGAAAACACCTCTCGATGGAAGTGTTCGTCGTCGATAACAATTCCGCCGACGGATCCGTCGAGATGGTACGACAACAGTTTCCCGACGTCACGATCATCGCAAACAGGGAAAACATCGGATTCGGTCGGGCGAACAACATGGCCCTGCGAGAAGCGAACGGCCGGTATGTTCTGATCCTGAACCCGGATACAATCGTTCAGGAGGACACGTTTTCATCGCTGATCGACTTTATGGACGACCACCCCGACGCAGGTGCGGTAGGTTGCCAGATTTTGAATCCAGACGGCTCGTTTGCCATAGAGAGTCGGAGATCGTTTCCAACACCAGACGTCGCGTTCTACAGGATTACGGGACTCAGCCGGCTGTTTCCCCGGTCGCGGCGATTCGGCAGATACAATATGACTTACCTGCCCAGAAACGAGGTCTCGGAGGTAGATGCTCTCAGTGGTTCGTGTATGATGCTCCGGGCGAAAACGCTGACCGAGAATCGAACCCACAACGTGGCTCCGGGCGGGGCGGCCGTGTCCGGCGCGGGTAGCGGGGCCTCCGGCGCGGGTAGCGGGGCCTCCGGCGTCAGTGGCGAGGGTGGCGAG
>JACZYK010000020.1 GCA_022571135.1 Bacteroidota bacterium | reverse complement strand
GACGAATCCCCCCAGGACGTCGTGGACGATGATCCTGGTATTTCGTTTGCCATCACGCTCTGGGCCGAGAAGACGGAGCTCTTCTTCGAGTATCCGGTGCTGATCGCCGGCGAAGCCGGCGCGCCCTGGGCCATCCACGTCACCGTGCTCGAAGACTTTCAGCCTGTTACCGAGGGCAGTCTTACGCTTGTTTTCAGTGGTCTCGACGGATCCGTACAACAATTCCGTACTGAAACGCCGGCGCGGCCTGGAATTTATACGCCGGCTCCATCGTTAGCACAGGCAGGTTTGTACAACCTCACCATGGTAATCGAAGGTCCACAGGTCGAGGACCGCATAGAGGTGGGGGAAATTCGGGTGTATGCAAGCATAGCCGATGTACCCGTGCAGGACGACGATGCCGGCGGTATCAGTTTTTTGAAAGAGCAGCAATGGCCGATCGATTTTTCGGTAGTATCGATTCAAAGACGCGATCTGCAGACTGCGATACAGGTGACCGGGGATCTGATTCCCGTACCCGGAAAGATGGCGGAGGTGGCTGCACCGATCGATGGGTTGGTGCTTGCCGAGGCCAATTTATCTGCGCCCGTTTCCGGCGAACGCGTGGAGAAGGGGCAGATTATGGCGACACTTTCACCCGCGGGAGGCGACGATTCGTTTGCCGAGACCCGAGCGCTCGTCCAACGATTGGAAAGGGAGGTGGAGCGGGCATCGCGGCTCTTCGATGTGGAAGCCATTCCGGAGAAACGTCTCGTTGAAACCCGCGCTCAACTTGCAGTCGCTCGCTCGCGGCTCGATGCCATGGGTGGTGCGGGAGATGGCTACCATTACTCCGTACGCGCCCCTATTTCAGGAATAGTCGTAAAACGGGAGCTCTCGAGTGGCTCACGCGTGGAGGCAGGAGATCATCTTTTTACAATTATAGACGCTAGCGAAGTCTGGGTGCGCCTACGTGTTCCCTCGAGATATGCCGAGCAAGCCTCCAGGGCCACCGGTGCCGTATTCACGGTCGAAGGGAGTCAGAAGAGATACCGCGCCGACCGAATTCAGTCGATAGGCACCATCATCGATCCCGACAGCCGAACACTACCGGTGACGGTGGTCGTGAAAAACCCGGACTCAAGTCTAAAAATCGGGATGTTCGCGCAGGCTTATCTCTACATAGGAGGCAGCATAGTGGGAGTTGCGATACCCAATAAGGCCATACAAAACGAGGACGGTGTGCCGGTTGCCTATGTACAGGTGGGCGGAGAGACGTTCGAGCGCCGCGTTCTCCGACTCGGGCCGACGGATGGCGAGTACACGATCGTCGCCGAGGGCGTCGAAGAGCATGAACACGTCGTAACCGTCGGTGCCTACCAGGTCTATCTGGGCTCCCTCAGCACCAGCGATATCGCGACGGAAGGTCACGCACACTGATCGCCTGATTCACAGAACAACGAAACCGCTAAATATATTCGTATGCTTCAGGGATTGATCCAGTGGTCACTTAAGAACCGCGTCGTCACATTATTCGGTTCGGTCGTACTGCTCGTAGCGGGCGGTTATGCGGCGATAACGATACCCGTCGATGTTTTTCCCGATCTGACAGCTCCGACCGTCACGGTGCTTACCGAGGCGCACGGGATGGCCGCCGAAGAAGTGGAAATGCTCGTTACGTTTCCTATTGAGACAGCGGTGAATGGCGCGTCCGGCGTTCGGCGCGTCCGTTCCAGCTCGTCGCAGGGCATATCTATTGTCTGGGTAGAATTCGAGTGGGGAGCCGATATCTTCCGTGCTCGCCAGATCGTGAGCGAGAAGCTCCAGCTCGTGAGTGCTCAGCTTCCTGCTGATATCGATCCGCCCGTCCTCGCCCCCATCACTTCGATTATGGGCGAGATCATGCTTATCGGCATGACGAGTGAAGTGCACACCGAGATGGAAGTGCGATCCGCGGCCGACTGGCTCGTACGCAAGCGCCTTCTGGCTATCGAGGGTGTGTCGCAGGTCGTCCCGATCGGAGGGCAGGTTAAACAGTACCAGGTTCTCATTCACCCCGAAGCGCTGCGCACCTACGACGTCTCGATCAAGGAGGTGTTGGAGGCCGCGGCCGGGTCGAACGAGAATGCTGCCGGCGGCATCTATCAGCAGAGCGGACGGGAGGTGCTGATCCGTGGACTCGGCAGGGCGCGAGACGTGGACGATATTGCCCAGACGGTGGTAGCCCTGCGCGGGGGGGTGCCGGTGCTGCTGAGCGCGATCGCTGATATCCGAATCGGTCCGAAACCTCGCTTCGGTATCGCCTCGGTGAACGCAGAACCGGCAGTCGTTCTTTCGATCCAGAAGCAGCCGAACGCGAACACGCTAGAGTTGACGGTGCGCATCGACCAGGAGTTGGATCGCATTCAGGCGCAGCTGCCGGAGGGCATGGAAATCGACCGCGGCATTTTCCGGCAATCTACCTTCATTGAGCTGGCAATCAGCAACGTCATTGAAGCCCTCCGCGACGGGGCAATCCTGGTAATCTTTATCCTGTTCGTCTTTCTCTGGAACTTCCGTACGACGGCCATTTCCGTGGTCGCTATTCCGCTTTCTCTATCCGTTGCCATTCTAGTCATGAAGTCCTTCGATATCACGATAAATACGATGACACTGGGCGGTATGGCTATAGCTATTGGCGGGCTCGTGGACGATGCGATCATCGGCATGGAAAACATTTTTCGGCGACTCAAGGAGAACCGGCAGCTTCAGCGAGACGATCGTCGATCATCGCTACAGGTTGTATACGATGCGGCCCGGGAAATCCTGGCACCCATCCTGAACGCGACGCTAATCATTACGATTGTTTTCATTCCACTTTTTTTCCTCTCCGGAGTGGAGGGGCGCATGCTCCGGCCCCTCGGGTTCGCTTATATCGTAAGCATTCTGGCCTCACTCATGGTCGCCATTACGGTGACACCCGTACTGTGCTACGTGTTGCTTCCGAATGCCTCCTTTATGGACCGCAAGGGTGATAGCTGGCTCGTCGAGCGCCTCAAGCGATCCTACGCGAAGATCCTGCGTACCGCGCTTAACCGAACGAGAACGGTATTAACAGCCTCAGCTGCCATGCTGGTAGTGACGCTAGCCGCCTCCCTGTTTCTGGGGCGCGGTTTCCTGCCGGAATTTCAAGAGGGTACGCTCGTGATATCGGCTGTGACCGTGCCTGGTACGGGTCTGGATGTCTCTAACAGGATGGGGATAACGATCGAGGAGCGACTACTGTCGCATCCCGCGGTTGTTGCCACGTCACGCCGGACCGGGCGCGCGGAACTGGACGAACACGCCCAGGGAGCGAATGCTGCTGAGATCGACGTTCTTCTGGATCTCGACGAGATGAAATTAGAAGAGGTGTTGGACGATCTTCGTACCTCTCTCGCGTCCATACCCGGCACGAACATCACTATCGGTCAGCCCATCGGCCACCGCATTGATCATATGCTCTCGGGCACCCGGGCCTCCATTGCGATTAAACTTTTCGGCCCGGATTTATACGAACTCCGACGCCAGGCGGAGCGCATACGGAAAGCGATAGAGGGCGTACGCGGTGTGGTGGATCTGGCCGTTGAACAGCAGGCCGATGTACCTCAACTCCGTATCTACGTGAATCGGCGGGCCATGGCGAAATATGGAGTGACACCTGGCCACCTGGCCGAAACCATCGACGTAGCCTTCGCCGGTGAGGCCGTATCGCAGATCCGTGAAGGCCAGGAGGCTTATGACCTGATCGTCCGCTTCGACGAAAATAGCCGGGGCGATCCCGAGAGGATACGAAACGCCCTCATCGACACTCCGCTCGGACCAAAGATCCCTTTATTTCAGCTCGCCGACGTGCGCGAGGAGCGAGGTCCCAACACAATCAGCCGTGAGAGGGTACAGCGCAAGATCGTTATCTCCTCCAACGTAGCCGGCCGCGACATTGGCGGCGTCGTAGAGGAGATCCGGCAAGTGGTGCAAGAGAGCGTGGCGTTGCCGGAAGGATATTATGTGGAGTACGGCGGACAGTTCGAAAGCGCCAGTGAGGCTACGCGGAGGATCTCGCTGTTATCACTGCTTTCGATTGCAATAATCTTCCTGATCCTCTATCAGCAGTTTGGTAGCATGCGTGCATCACTGCTTATTATGGTGAATCTACCCTTGGCCTTCACGGGCGGCGTCCTCGCCCTCATCCTCACGAGCGGTGAACTCAACGTGGCGGCCCTGGTTGGTTTTATCGCACTCTTCGGGATTGCTGTGCGCAACGGCATCCTGCTCGTAAGCCACTACCATCACCTGCTCGCAGAGGGTAAGTCATTACAGGAAGCTATATTTCAAGGATCGATGGAGCGGTTGAGTCCGATTCTAATGACCGCTCTCGTTGCAGGTCTTGCTCTCATACCGCTGGCCCTCGGCGGCGGTGAACCGGGTAAGGAGATCCAGACTCCGATGGCGATCGTGATCCTGGGTGGCCTGTTGACGTCCACATTTCTAAACATGGTGGTCGTGCCGACGCTATTTCTGAAATGGGGAATCCGGGGCGACGAGGCCGTCCTAGCACGTGGGAATAGCGAATTGGTTTCTGGCGAAACCTCCGCATAACTGGCAGGATTGTTAAACGATCTGCTAAACCTGAGGAGGCTCAAGGATATCTTGACGTGTGGTCTCGGGTCTATCAAGATTGGACGAGATCACGAGCCCGAACTGCGGGTGAAATCTGTAAACGTTGAGACGGTTCTGAACTTGTACGTGTCTCGATACGGCGTCATGATTTTGGTTTGAAAGCGCGTATTGTAGGGCAACAGGCCCCCAAATTGCGACGGCCGCACATCGACGTAGAACTCGCTCTCTTCCCGAAACCATAGCGCCAGATCGATCCGCTCGAGATAAACGGCAACCAACTGGTTCGTAGCCCGGTCTATATAATGTCGGACCCTGCGAACGTTCAGCCCGTCGGCCAGGTCAGGCCGCGCCCGAACTTCGATCACCTGCGCCTGTCGATCCCACATGAGCGTGTCCGAGAGGAAATGGAAGCTGTACCGGTCCCGGTTCCGGGATTTGTCGTAGCCGACGTCTTCAGGAATCACAAACGGAACCAGATCGACCGGATCTAAATCGTCGACGTTTTCCGATACAAACCGCTTGAAGAACCCGAATTCAAACGCCCCGGCCGAGTCGGACTGTTCGACCCGCGTAATCCGGATGCCCCCTTCGGTAGATATCCGGACCACGTGTTCGTTGAAGGCGATGAGGAAGTCCTCGCCATCGTACTGTTCGGTCCTTATGTACCTTGTAAAGTCCAAATCGGCCAGCTTTCCGAAAGCCTCGCGGAAGGCGGTTTGATGGGCGCCCGCGAGTACGGACAGTACAGAATCCCGGTAAACAATCTCATCCGCCCGCAGCACGATATCCGGTCTGCTCCTGCAGCCCATCACGGATAGGACTCCGACGACGAGAAAAGCTAAAGTCACGGAAGGGCGCATGAGGGTCCGTATCATACGAACAAAGGTGATGGTGTAGGGTTTACCGCCGGTACTGCCGCCTGTCTGAGAGGTCGATCCAAGATACGATATCGATTTACGCTGCACAGTTTACTTCCGCCCATGGCTGATGATTTTCCGCTCTACGAGAAGGCGTGTAATGTAGCTGTTCGGGCGGCTCGCAAGGCTGGAAAAATGATCCGCAGCGCAGCCGGTACCATCGATCCGGAATCCATACGGGAGAAAGGGATCCACGATCTGGTAACGCACGTCGACTTAGAGGCCGAGCGAATTATCCTTCGGGACATCCGAGATGAATTCCCGCGTCATGGATTCCTGGCCGAAGAAGACACGGACGCCGGACAGGATACTCCGGCCGATCCCGAATATCTGTGGATTATCGATCCGCTGGACGGAACGACGAACTTCACACGCGACGTTCCGCCGTACGCCGTGAGTATCGCGCTCCGGCACGAGGAAAATCTTGTCCTGGGCGTCGTACTCGATATTCCCGGCGACGATCTATACACGGCGATATCGGGACAGGGTGTTTTCGTAAATGGGAAAATCGCCGGCGTCAGTAAGACAATCAGGCTCGCCGACGGGCTGGTGGGCACCGGGTTCCCGTATCGATCATTCGATCACATCGATCTCTACCTGAGCGTACTGCGCCGATTCATGCAAACGACCCGTGGCGTTCGTAGGCCTGGATCTGCCGCTGTCGACCTCGCCTGGGTGGCTACGGGCCGCTTTGACGGCTTCTTCGAAACAGGTCTGAAACCGTGGGACGTCGCGGCTGGATTCGTGCTCGTCCGGGAGGGCGGAGGCCGCGTTTCCGACTACTCCGGAAACCTCAACCCCATACTCGGCGAGCAGATCATTGCCAGCAACGGTCTCGTGCACGAAGAGATGCTCGACATCGTCTCGCCCATGCGAGACGTCTACGACTGATCCGGACTGCCGAGACGTCAGTCTCCGATCGGATACCTGACGTCCACCTTTCGCGGAGGCGCGTTCTTCACATAGGTTTCCAACCAGCGCAACGTTTCCCACATCGTATGCAGGACCGACTCGCGGGCACGGTATCCGTGGCTTTCATGCGGAAACATCACCAGCCGGACCGTCTTGCCCATGCCCTTCAGCGCGTGATAGAAACGCTCGCTCTGGATCGGAAACGTCCCGGAATTATTGTCCGCGATGCCGTGGATCATCAGCAGCGGCTCGTTCACTTTATCCGCGTTCATGAACGGAGACATGGCAAAGTAGATTTCCGGGGCTTCCCAGAACGTGCGTGGCTCCGCCTGGAAACCGAATGGTGTAAGCGATCTGTTGTATGCCCCGCTTCTCGCGATTCCCGCTCTGAATACATCGGAGTGAGCCAACAGGTTCGCGGTCATGAAGGCTCCATAGGAATGTCCACCGATGGCGACCCTGTCCGGATCCACGACCCCGCGGCGAGCGCCCTCTTCGACAGCCGCCTCCGCGTTCATCCGAAGTTGTTTAACGAAGGTATCATTGGGCTCCTCGTCCCCTTCCCCGACGATCGGCATTGAGGCATTGTCCAGGATCGCGTAACCCTGGGTGACGTACGCAATGGCGCCCGAATAGCTGACGCGCTTGAACATATAGGGCGACGTAGAAACCTGTCCTGCCGCAGCCGCACTCTTGAACTCCCGCGGATAGGCCCATAGAAACGTAGGTAGCGGTCCGTCCGTGGCCGCGTCATAACCGGCCGGGAGATAGAGGGTGGCACTCAACTGCACGCCGTCCGCCCGCTCGAATTTGATGAATTCTTTCGTAACGGCATCCAGTTCGGGATATGGATGGGGGAAGTGCGTTACGGCCTCGATACTACCACTATTCACATCTCGGACAAAATAATTCGGCGGTTCCGACGCCGACTGTCGCCGCGTGAGAAGCGTGCCCTTTTCGAGATCGATCCATGCTACCGGCCGCTCGTAATACGGGGCCTCCGATCGGAAGAGTTCTTCCGTCTGGCCGTCGACGAGGTTCATCTTCCGGATGAAGGGGCGATTCCCCTCAGGCGAGGCTCCAGTACCGCTCAGATATATGGAGGAGCCGCCGTCGGCCGTCAGAAGAAGCCGGGTTCCCCGGGGCGTAGTTGCAGATTGCGGCGATCCGGGATCGTTGTACCGGTCCTCGTAGGAGTAGTCGAATATTGTTTTCGCGGCGGCTCCGGGATGTGCCAGATCGACCATATACATCCTTCTCGTTCTCGTCGACCGCCAGGTTTCGCTGATGAGAGCGAAGCCTTCGCTGCTCCAGAACGTACCCGCGTATCGGAGCGGGAGCTGGATAAGAGACGTCGGCGCTCCCTCGAACGGCTGTGCGAGTTCGAACACTTCGTCCCTGAGTTCCGCATCGACTTTGGAATCGCCTCCGTCGAGCGCCTCAACCCAGTAGAGCGTCGCATCCGCATCCTGCCGCCACGAGATGGAGCGCTTCCCTGTCGCCACGGAACCGGAGCCGGTCGGCACTTCCTCGGCCAGCGGAAGATCGTCCAGTAACTTTACCAGGTCGCCCGATGCAGAGCGGATCTCTATTCGCCGGGGAAAACGGCCGGACGTCACGAGGTAGGAAAACGGTCGGTGCATGACTTCCGTCAAAACGTACCGGCCGTCAGGCGAGTGGGACGTCCTCGTTATGATCCCCGGCTCTCCGAAGGACTCGACCCTACCGTCGATACCAACCCGTAGAACCTGATTGCGCATGAAGTACGCGAAGACCTCAACGTCGTGAGGATTCTTCAGCAGGTCCTGATACGTCCGCACAGGGGCTACCTTGCCGATATTTTCCTGGATTACGGGAGAGGAAGGGACTTCCGGGGCCTCAGGCGCCGGACCCCTGTCTTCTTCAACCGTGCGAACGAGCAGGGTTTCTCCATCAGGCGCCCAGGCGACCGCTCCGTAGTAGACCGCGTTGACCGCCCGGTCGATGAGTTTTCTCGCTCGCGCCGTGGACAGTTCTGCGAGGTACAGATCGATCCTGTCTCTGAGGGTAACCGTAAAGGAGACGTGCCGACTGTCCGGCGCCCAGGCGACGTTCGAGATGCGAGCTCGGTCCGGAATACCGGTGACAAGAGTCTCTTCGCCCCCGGAGAGACGCAGAAATGTCAGCGACGTAAAATAGCGCGTCCGGCTCGGCCCCGAGTTAC
Organism: Bacteroidota bacterium; assembly: GCA_022571135.1. GTDB lineage: Bacteria > Bacteroidota > Rhodothermia > Rhodothermales > UBA10348 > JACZYK01. The sequence continues at coordinate 9,735 of JACZYK010000020.1, read as the reverse complement.
GTGGATTGATCCGGAGTCCTGCGAGCCGAAGTTCGGGTTTCGCGAGGTCGGCGATAGTCGGAAGAGCCTGTCGTGTCATCAGCAGTAAATGGGTTCCGTCCGGACTTAGGCTGACACCGGGCGCAAGAGGAGCGTCGACCAGATCCACGAGCGCGGCGGGAGGCGTTTGATATCCATCCTGCGCGTGCGCCTGAGTCGCCCATGCGATAGCGAATACTCCGATCAGCAGAATGGTCCGTGATGTAGATCGTCCTCGTATCATGGCGTGCACGACTGTCCTATTATCGATTTCGTGGTTGGCGTATATAACGTCTCGGGATCGGTCGCGCAAGCGGCCAAAACCCCACCAACTCAACGGCGGAATAACGAGATCTATCCCCGTGGTGATTCTGGCAGATGTCTTTTTCGTAACTTTGTGAACCCATACAGGAACCAATCAACGGACATTTTACATGGCTTCCGGCGGGCACGCCCTCCTCAAAGACAAAAAGGGCATCATTTTCGGCGCACTGAACGAGACCAGTCTGGCCTGGCACATTGCCGAATCGGTTTATCGTGAAGGTGGACGCTTCGTGCTCTCGAACTCCCCTGTCGTGAACCGGCTGAGAACGCTGGGTGCGCTGGCCGAGAGGACAGAAAGCTCCATCATCTGGGCAGATGCAACGGAAGACGAAGATCTAAATTCCCTGTTTCAGGAGACCCTCAAGAAGCTCGGAAAGCTGGATTTTGTCGTTCACTCGATCGCCATGGGAATGAACGTCAGGAGAAGCAGACCCTACGAAGACCTCCGGTACGACTGGTATCAAAGAACGCTCGATATCTCGGCCATCAGTCTGCATCGCATCGTTCACGCCGCGCTCGAGACCGAGTCCATGAACGACGGGGCGTCTATAGTGGCTCTTTCGTATCTCGGAGCCCAGCGGATCTTCTCGAAATACTCGGAGATGGGAGACGCCAAAGCGCTGCTCGAGAGCATTGTTCGTTCATTTGGATATCGCCTCGGGAAACGCGGAATCCGTATCAATGCGATTTCCCAGAGCCCTACTCGGACGACCGCCGGATCCGGAATCGACGGATTCGACGCCTTGTACGAATTTGCCGAAAAAGTAGCGCCGCTCGGTAACGCGGACGCTGCCAGCTGCGCCGATTATACGGTTACGCTGCTCAGCGATCTGACGCGCATGGTGACGATGCAGACGCTCTATCACGACGGCGGCTTCAGCAATATGGGAATGTCTGACGAATTGATAGTGGACCTGTCCAAGGCTCGGTCCTGATCGGACGCTTTCAGCATCCCGGCCCGTCAAGGCGAATGATTAGGCTATTTATTTCTGATATCGACGGTTGTCTCACGCTTCCGTATCAGGCGTTCAAGCTCGAACCGCTGAGCGAATTGGCCCGATTGGCCGGGGTGGCCGGCCGGCCGGGCTCTCACCGGCTTCTGCCCGCACTCAGCGTCTGTTCGGGGCGGGCGTATCCATACGTCGAAGCCATTTCGCAGCTCCTCGGTCTTCAGGTTCCGGTTCTCTTCGAAGCCGGCGCAGGGATGTTCGATCCCGTGACAGCGCGGCGCAGCTGGCACCCCGGTATCGATTCCGAGACGATGACTGCTCTTAAGCAAATCCTGGTCTTTATCGAGGAATTGATCGACGGCACTCCGCTCGCCATAGATCATGCCAAGCAGACTCAGGTGGCCGTCGTCGGTACGGATGGGGCTAAACTCGCCTGGGCGACCCGGAAGATCGACAAATTCGTTCGAAGCGAGTACCCGAATTTTCGGACGTACAACACGCCTATCTCCATCGACATCGTGGCATCACATTTGACGAAACCATCCGGCCTGAAGTGGTTGGCTGAAACGATCAATCTGGATCTGTCCGAGATGGCGTACATCGGAGATACCGGCGGCGACATCGAAGCACTCGCGATCGTCGGTAGATCCTACGCCACGGCCAATGCAAACGACGATGTAAAATCGGTCGTCGACCTGACGACGGAGGCCGAAGACACGGAGGGGGTCGTGTCCGCATACTGGGACGCCGTCAGAATGAACGAGGGGGAGTCGAAACGACCCTGATTTTGATTCGTAGTACCGGAGACTTTCGGGACTCTATCGAGCGAATCGAATTTAGCATGCGAAGATCCGCCCTCATCATTGCAATCACACTTCACGTTTGTACGCAGGGCGTTTCGGGCCAGGCGGTTGACGTGGACTTTCCCGTCTACTATACGATCGAGCGTGGAGTCACGATGTATCATGCGACGGATTCCACTCGATCATATCTGCACCTTCGGTTTCGCGAGGCGGTCTATGTGCTCGAGAGGGGCGAGCGCTGGAGCCGCGTTCGGACGATCGACGGAGCGAACGGACTCGTCCACTCCGAGGCGCTCTCCAATGTCTGGATTCGCATAAGAAAGCGATCACAGACGCTTTTCCTCTACCGCGGATCGATGCTCGTTGCACGGTATCCGACGGACCTGGGCTACAACTTTTATTCGGACAAGGAGAAGCGCGGGAGCGCCGCCGAGCCGGATCACTGGCGAACGCCGGAAGGAGAGTTCTTCGTCGTCTCGAAAAATCCACGGAGCGCCTTTTACAAAGCCCTCGTCCTGAACTACCCCAACGCGGAGGATGCCGCGAGAGGGATAAGGGAGGGACTCATTTCGGACGCTGAATACGAGGCGATCGTGGGCGCAGAGCGATCCTTCGCCGTCCCGCCCATGAACACGGGCCTCGGCGGATTCATCGAAATCCACGGAGACGGAACGGGCGCCCGCAACAACTGGACACAGGGATGCATCGCCATCCGTAATAGCCAGATAGACCGACTATGGTCGATCGTCGGAATTGGAACACCTGTTCTGATCGTTCCTTGACGACTTTCGGCTTAAGTACGTACCATTCGAGGTGCATGTATGAAATCATATCGCCGGCTGACCAGAACGCTGACCGCCTTAATGTGCGGCCTTTTCCTATGGACCGCAGCGCACCCAGGATCGACGTCCCAGGATCAGGATACTGCGGATGCCACCGGTCCCGTCTTCGTCGTCACGATCGAAGGCATGATCGATAACGCGCTCGCGAAATATATCGACCGCGCAGTAGCCGATGCCGAGAGCGCAGAAGCGGCTACAATCATATTCCATATCGATACATTTGGCGGGCTGGTCGAAGCCGCCGATGCGATCAGGAAAGCTATTCTTGACACGACGATTCCCACTGTCGCCTTCATCGATCATAACGCGGCCTCGGCGGGAGCACTGATTTCCTATGCGGCCGACAGCATCTATATGGCTCCCGGATCTTCCATGGGAGCCGCTACGGTAGTCGAGGGTGTCGGAGGCGAGGCGGCGCCCGACAAATATCAGAGCTATTTCAAGGGCATCATGCGGGCGACGGCCGAGGCCAACGGCCGGGATCCCCTTATTGCCGAGGCCATGGTGGATCAGGATCTGGTAGTAGAGGGGGTATCGGAGGCCGGACAGGTGCTTACCCTCTCGACAAGTGAAGCAGTAGCACTCGGAGTTGCCGACGCCGAAATGGCAGATCTCGACGCCGTCGTGGCCCACCTCGGTTTTGGCGACTCCGAGCGCGTGGTGCACAAGACGACTACTCTGGAACGGATACTCCGCTTCTTCGGCTCTCCAGTCGTCCAGGGGATTCTCATGTTGATGATGATGGGCGGCCTGTATTTCGAACTCCAGACCCCGGGAGTAGGATTTCCAGGGATCATGGCGGCCATCGGCGCCGCACTGTTTTTTGGTCCTCATTACATGCTTGGACTCGTCGAGAGCTGGGAGCTGGTGCTCTTCGTCGTGGGGGTAATCCTTCTCCTGGTTGAAATATTCGTCATACCGGGATTTGGTATCGCGGGCATCTCCGGGCTCGTTCTCGTGGTCGGATCCCTTGGCGTCTCTCTTATCGGAAACGTCGGATTCTCGTTTCCCTCGGGTGATACCGTAACCGAGGCCATCTGGACACTCGCCATTACCCTCATGCTCGGAGTGTTTCTCGGTTTTTCGCTGAGCAAGTATCTGCCGCGCAGCAGTCGATTCCACCAACTCGTCCTCGAACCCGAGCTTTCGAGTGCGTTCGGCTATACGGCATCGGAAACCCGGGATGCTTTACTCGGAAATACCGGTCGTGCCTTGACGCATCTTCGGCCCGCGGGATCAGCTGAATTCGGTGGTGAGCGCATCGACGTAATCACTTCGGGAGAGTTTATCGAAGCGGGCACGAGCGTTCGGGTGGTCAATGTGCAGGGCAGCCGCGTGATGGTTCGGCCGACAACCAGGCTCACCGACCGGGATGAAACATCTCCCTGATATGTCGTAAACTCCGTCAGTTTACACATGCGAACCGGGTCTCCGGCCTCACTTTGGAACTGTTACTCCCCATAACACTCATTCTGGTCGGCGTTGGACTGATCATTGCCGAAGTCTATCTCGTACCCGGTTTCAACATCGTGGGAATCATTGGAGGGCTGATGCTTCTTTTCGCGATCGGGATCGCGTTCACGGAAGCGGGATTCCTGGGAGGCGTTCTTACGCTCACCGGCGCAGTCGTCGTTGCGGGTGCCACATTCTACTTTCTCTGGCAATCCGGAGCGTGGGATCGCTTCGTGTTGTCGTCCAGTCTGCGCAAGGACGATCACCTCATCGCGCGGGAAAGCGAACAACGAGCCCGCTATCTCGGGAAGACGGGCGTGGCCGTTTCGCCCCTTCGTCCAACCGGCATTGCAGAGATCGAAGGTGAACGGATCGAAGTGGTCACCGAGGGAGAGTTTATCTCCCCGGGGAGCGACATACGCGTCGTAGCCATGGACCGACGCCGATACTTCGTCCGACTCGACGAATCGTCTCCCGGACAGGCGTAGGGGCCTCTGGCCTGGGCAACTTTTCCCAGTCAAGGAGGTCCATCCACCGCAAAAACCAGTGGTAACACCCGTCGGGAGCGGGCCTTACGTCCAAATTCCATGAATCGATTCTCTGGCATTTTCGCCAACGTAATCCTGCTCGCAGCCCTTTTTTCGGGTTGTCGACCCGAGAAGTCGATTCCCCTGGAGGTTCCGGAGAACTGGACGGAGGACGGCCCACGCTGGTGGCGACTCGATACAGATACCTCCGGTGTTTTCAGGAATCTGGAAACCCTGAGCGCCATGGGCATTGCGGTATCCCCCACCTCCGATCCGATGTTCGGTCCCGGGAGAACAAACAGGGACCTTATCGGGAGAACAAGCAGGGACCTTCCCCGACGCAGATTGGTCGCCCATGTGAAGAACAGCCTCATTCCGCTCTTTAGAAACCGTCCGCAGGTGGTGGATTCGCTGTTCGAGCGATTCGTGGTCCCCGAAATGGCCTCTGCCAGACTCGAAGGCGACGTGCGTCCCGTCATTATGACTTTCAAGCGTGAAGGCTACCGCATCATCTCGAGGCATTTTCGGGAGCCTTACACGCTGACCAGGCTCGGCATCGACATACCCTTACGCATTCCAGACAGCCTGCGTGAGCAGTCCATCGTAGGACATGTCTTCATGCAGGTATATATCTCCGAAGACGGAGACCCCGTTGCCATCGAAAAACTGGAGGGCGTTCACCCCGTGCTGGACCGAATCGCAATGCGCGCAACGACCAAAATGAGGTGGCAACCGGCTTATCTGCTGAAGGGTGGCAGTTCGAGACCGCTCCCCTCATGGGCCCGATTCAAGGTCAACTTCTCGACCGCGAAGTAGAGCGGTTCTACGCGGCGAGCACCCCCGCAATCGTCGCAGTCATCATGTTGGCGAGAGTACCGGCGGCCACGGCTCTTATACCCAGTTTCGCCAGGTCGGATTTTCTACTCGGAGCGAGCGGACCGATGCCTCCAATCTGGATAGCGATGGATGACAGGTTGGCAAATCCGCACAACGCGAACGTCGCCATAACGATCGTCTTGGGGTCGAGTCCACCAGCCGTGATTTCGGTCGCAAGATTGAGATACGCAACGAATTCGTTTAGGATCACCTTCGTGCCGAGGAGCGATCCAAACTGGACGGCGTCGGCCCAGGGTACACCGATGAGCCAGGCAATCGGGGAGATGGCGTATCCGAGCAACAGCTCGAGGGTAATCGTTACGCCAAAGAGATCCCCGGCCGATCCGATGATGTAATTGAGCATGGCGATCAGCGCCAGGAAGGCCAGCAGCATCGCGCCCACGTTGAGGGCCAGCTTCAGCCCGTCCGACGCACCGTTGGCGGCTGCTTCGATCGTATTGGAGGCTACTTTCTCGACGGCAATCGTGGCTCCTCCCGCGGTCTCGGGCTTGTCCACTTCCGGAATCATGATCTTCGCTAGCAACAAGGCAGCCGGTGCCGCCATCACGCTAGCGCTGAGCAATTGTTCGGCGAACAACTGTTGTCCCACCGCGAGAGCCAGTCCGTGGGCTGCTGCATACGGAGCCCCTAAAATCTGTATGTACGCCGCCATGACTCCTCCGGCGATAGTCGCCATGCCTCCAGTCATCACGGCCATAAGTTCGGACATCGTCATCTTCTCCAGGTAGGGCCTGATGACGAGCGGTGCTTCTGTCTGACCCACAAAAATATTGGCCGTTACCGACAACGACTCCGCTCCCGAAGTCCCCAGTAATTTGCTGACCAGCCAGGCCATTCCCTGGACGATTCTCTGCATGACTCCAAGGTGGTACAGAATCGCCATGAGAGAGCCGAAGAAGATGATGGTCGGCAGAACCTGGAAGGCAAAAAATTGGCCCAGACTACCCTCCGTTCCTTCGGCACGGGCCAGACTTCCGAAAATGAATTCTGCACCGGCAGTCGTGAAATTCAGCACCAGAACAAAAAAGCCGCTGACCCAGGAGATCAACATCTTCGGCCAGCCTAGCGGGCCAAACCAGTCGCCCATGGTTTCTCCCTTCAGAATAAAGATCGCCAGAAGGATCTGAATTCCGAGCCCGGCTCCGACGGTGCGCCAATTTATACGGCTCCTGTTGTTCGAAATAAACAAGGCGATGCCGAGAATAACGCTGATTCCCAGAATACCACGGAGTAACGCAACAAAGTCCATTTGATTCACGCGATTCCCCTGACAGCTAGAGCGGTCAGGTTGATTGGGCGACGAACGCGGTAAGGGGTCCGGTCAGAGTCAGGATGGCCAAACCGCTTTCCGGTCGGGAACGCGCGCCCTGAATAGTGAGTGGCGCAAATATACAGCCCGGCGGGATTTTCGAAAGGTTTTGCGCTTCTCATTTTCGAGAGCTACTGTGCTTTGACTGAGTACGTCGTTCCTCTATCTTTCCACACCAATCGATGTCATCCCGAGAGCGTGGTCGTTTATCTCGTCCGCCCGAACAAGTCGTGTACTACTTTTCCGAATGGCTCAATTTGTGCTCCAGAGTGATTCACGTTCCATAGACGATTTCTCTTCACCCGAGTCCGTGCTTTCGGGGCTCAATCCGGTGCAACAGGATGCGGTCAGGGTGACCGAGGGTCCGCTACTTATCATTGCCGGCCCGGGATCGGGCAAAACCCGCACCCTCACGCATCGCATCGCTTACCTCCTGGCAACCGGGAAAGCAAAGCCCTGGGAAATCCTGGCGATTACGTTCACCAACAAGGCGGCGAGAGAAATGCGGGAGCGTATTCGCGAGCAGCTGGGCGAAGAGACCACGAAGGGTATGTGGATCGGCACGTTCCACGCCACCTTCGCCCGCGTTCTGCGCACGGAAGGTGAGCGCATCGGATTCTCCTCCGACTTCAGCATCTACGACACGGATGACTCGCAACGGGTGATCCGGCAGCTGATGCAGCGATACGATATCGACCCGAATCAATTTCGTCCACGCAGCCTGCACAGCCTGATATCCGGCGCCAAGAACCGGATGGTTTCGCCATCCGAATACGCCAACATGGTCGCTTCGCCGGTCCAGGAAAAGGCGGCTGCCATCTACCAGCCTTATCAGGATCGACTGCGCTCGGCGAATGCGATGGATTTTGACGACCTGCTGCTCAAGCCGATCGAGCTGTTCGATGCCCACGCCGACGTACTGCAGAAATACCAGAACCGATGGCGGTTCGTGCACATCGACGAGTACCAGGATACGAACCGGGCCCAGTACATCCTGGTCACCATGCTGGCCCGGGAGCACCACAACCTGTGCGTCGTGGGCGACGACGCCCAGAGTATCTACGCCTTCCGCGGCGCCGACATCACCAACATCCTATCCTTTCAAAAGGACTACCCGGACGCGACGACGATCCGGCTCGAGCAGAATTACCGCTCGACGAAACGGATCGTGCAGCTGGCAGATTCGATCATCCGCAACAACAGTAATCAGTTGGATAAGAAGCTCTGGACCGATAATCCGGAGGGCGATCCGATTATCGTGATCGAGGCGCTTTCGGAGCGGGACGAGGCACAGAAAATCGAGCGGCGAATTCGGGATATTCAGGTCCGTCTCGGTTTGCTTTACGAGGACTTTGCCGTGCTCTATCGCACGAACGCACAGAGTCGGTCGCTCGAGGATGCCCTCCGGCGCGGTGCGATCCCATACCGCGTGGTCGGCGGGTTATCCTTTTATCAGCGACGCGAAATCAAGGATGCGCTTGCCTACCTGAGGCTGACGGTCAATCCCGACGATATTGCCAGTCTGCGGCGCGTGATCAATTTGCCCACTCGGGGCATAGGAGATAAAACGCAGCAGAAGTTGTTCGCCCTCGCCGATCGGGAGAACATCGGAATATGGAGCGCACTGGAAAGGGTCGAAGAAACCGAGCTTCCGGCTCGAGCCACAAGAGCCGTGGTAAAATTCAGGGACATGATCGCGAGTTATCGGAAAAGAGCGGCCGACGAGCCTGCGGTGGACATCGCCCGCGCGATCATCAAGGACTCCGGGCTACTGGAAGATCTTCGAAAGGAGCACACGCCGGAGAATCTGGTCCGATGGGAGAATGTCCACGAACTCCTCAACGCCATATCGGAATTCGTCGCCTCCGAGACGGACTCGACGATGCTCAGCGCTTTTCTCCAGGAAGTGTCCCTGCACACGGATGCGGACGAAGCCGATCCCTCCGAAAACAGGGTTACGCTGATGACGCTCCACGCTTCGAAAGGACTCGAATTCCCCGTTGTCTTCCTTTCGGGAATGGAAGAGGGCCTCTTTCCGCTCGCGGCCGCTACGCAGGACCGGGCGGATCTCGAGGAGGAGCGCCGGTTGTTTTATGTAGGCGCCACGCGCTCCAAACGAATTCTGATGCTCTCGTTCGCCAAAAGTCGGTATCGATATGGCGAGCAGCAGTCAGGTGTAAGAAGTCGGTTCCTGGAGGAAGTGGATGCTTCGGTTCTCAGAACCGAAGCAGGCCAGGAATTCCGGCCCAAAGCCGACCGGTTCAAGCTGCCATCCGGCTCATCGGTCTCCTACGATGCACTCGATCCACATTACTACCGAAAGAACCTGAGGAATTCCGTATCAGGGAGTCCCAGCGCTTCAGGGCAGGCATCCGGAGAACGCAGGATCGTATTCGACGAGGAAGAATCCGTCCGGATCGTTCCCGGTATGCGAGTCGAGCATTCCCAGTTCGGGGAAGGAAAAGTGATATCGATGGAAGGAAGGGGCGAACAGGCCAAGGCGACCGTCTTTTTCCACGATGTTGGACAAAAAAAGCTGATCCTGAAATTTGCCCGACTCCAACGAATCGAATAGATCGCTCTGGCTCGGTTCTGCCCGAACGAATCGGAAAC
>JACZYK010000019.1 GCA_022571135.1 Bacteroidota bacterium | reverse complement strand
AATTGTCCTTGAAATCAACCGTATCCTTCGCCAGATCCCTCAGCATATCCTCCGAAAGCCGGGTCATCCTGGCCTCTGTATACCGCATCGCTGCTGCGGAATCCCCGTCGACGGATCCGAAATTGCCCTGGCCATCGACGAGCGGATATCGCATGGAGAAATCTTGCGCCATCCGGACCATCGAATCGTAGACAGCCGTATCTCCGTGCGGATGGTACTTTCCGAGGACCTCACCGACGATACGCGCGCTCTTTTTATGCGGGCTTCCCGGGTTCAGACTCAATTCACTCATCCCATAGAGCACGCGCCTGTGTACGGGTTTCAATCCGTCTCTGACGTCAGGAAGGGCGCGACTCACAATAACCGACATCGAATAATCGATGTACGAGGACTTCATTTCGTCCTCGATATTGATCGGAATTATGCGGGCCTTTTCGTTTTCCATTCAATTGATAATCGATTCGAAATCAGTCGGATCCGGATGAATCATTCTGTCGGTTCCGACCCGCGGACGAGCTGAAAAGATGGGACAGGAAACGTATGTCTAAACGTCCGAAAATGGGTCCTGAAAATATACGGATTTAAGACCGTTTTACCCAATAAAGAACATAGAATTACGGCTTCTCATATCTTGTTTATAATTATATGTTTATACTTGAAGAAGGAATGTTTTTTTCACGGTTTACCCGCCCTCTTCCTCAGTCCCTAAAACGGGGATCAGAAGCGATGATTTTTACCCCGTGCGTCGTCGTCGGATCGCGAGCAGGAATCGCCTGTCGTCGAGGCTAGTTCGTTTCGCTGAATTCAGTCTGAACCGGTCAATATTATGCCGTCGTCGAACCATCGATACGTAGTTTACAGCGGGGGCATATTGCTCTGGCTGGGGCTGCTCATCGCGGCTGCTTGTACCAACAGAGAACATCGTCCGCAGATGGTAACCGTCACGAAACCGAAATTTGACCTGCAGGGTCACCGAGGGGCTCGCGGACTGTATCCTGAGAACACGATCGTCTCTGCTCTCAAGGCGCTGGAGATCGGTGTGACGACGCTGGAATTGGATGTCGTAATCTCAGCCGACTCCCAGGTTGTGGTTTCCCACGAATCGTATATCTCCGCGACGATCTGCTCTCATTCAGACGGTCGTCCCGTGACGCGCGCGGAAGAGAGGGATTTAAGACTGTTCGCGATGACATTCGATCAAATCCGGCGTTTCGACTGTGGCAGCAGAGGCCACCCGGACTTCCCCGAACAGCTGAGAACCAAAGCCCATAAACCGTTGCTCGCCGACTTAATTTCGGCATCGGAGGCGAGGAGTCTGGAGCTGAACCGCGCTCCTGTTCGATACAATATCGAAACGAAGTCGTCCGTTTCCGGCGACGGCGTGGATCATCCTGAGCCGTCGACTTTTGTGCGTCTCGTCGTCGATGTGGTGAACGGATCCGGTATCGCGGAGCGCGCAACCTTCCAGTCGTTTGATCCGCGTACGTTGACGGCGCTGCACAGCCTGTATCCCGGGATGAAAACCTCGTTGCTGATCGATCGTACGGGCGATCGCGGTCTTGCCTCCAATCTGGCGACTCTCGACTTTTCCCCTGACGCTTACAGCCCGGATTATGTTCTGATCGACTCGTCTCTCATAGAAGCTGTACACCTGCGCGGGATGCGTATCATACCGTGGACCGTCAACGACGAGGCCGAAATGGCTCGCCTGATCGCCATGGGAGTCGACGGACTGATTACGGACTATCCAGACCGGGGCATGCGAGTACTGGAAAACCTTTAGAATCCGCCCCCCGATCGCTCATTCCTGATAGGTCCTCGAGCGGACGCCTGCTTTGAACTCGCCCGTATGGGATCCCGGAGGGCCCATGCTCTTGGCCCGGAGCTGCGAGAGACACCGCTCACGGATGTACGCAATCTTCCGCGAGACAATCTCAAAATGCGACAAAAGGCACCGGCATACTCGATAAATGCCCTTATTGTCCCAACAAATCGGTATGTGGGAGCATCGGAAGGAATCCCGGTCGAGTGGCATGGATGTTGCGAAAAGATCGTGCGTGCGTGAATGCGCGTGTAACCCGGACTTTTGTGGACTTTTCAAAACGACCGAATAAAGACCTAGGACGCTTACCGAACCTCCTTCGAAATCCCTTGATCTTTTCGAATCGGACATTGATAAACAGAGGGCGGCACGTTGCGCTCCTCCTCCTGTTTCTGTGGAGCCAGGTCCTGCCGTCATACGCCCAGACACTTGTTCTTCGGTCGCCGGTCGTGGAAAAATCGAACGGCCGGCTTCAACAGAGGGTCCTGTTCAGACCACTGGACGCGGTTCTTCTGAGGTGGGACCGGGAAGTTTCGTCGATCATCCTGAAAGTCGGTGTGCGGCCGGGTGACTACTCCTTCAAACAGGTCCGGTTATTGGGAAAAAAAGAGGCCTCGTTTACACCACTGATCGTTGGCCTACCGGTAGGCAGGTACTACGGCATTCTGTCCAATGCGTCCTCGAATTCACTGATCGGCATTCAGCAGCAAGCCGCAAACGATCCGACGATTGAGTACACCTCTGAATTTATTTTCGCTGTAGAATCGCCGACCGCGCCCCGGATTATCGGACCACGCGGCAGTGTTGCTACCCGGACGCCCACGTTCGAGTGGGAAGCCATTCCCGGGGTGGTAGCCTACGCTCTGGTCATTTCCAGCACGCCGTTTCGCATCAGTACGGATCCCGTGACGGGAGATCCCGTCATCGAGGGAATCAATCTCGTCTGGGCGCACCTGACTACGAATACGTCGGCGAAGTACGGTGAATTGAGCACGACCAATACGTTGCTTCAGTTCGACGCGCCTCCCCTCGTTCCGGGTCAAATCTACAATTTCTCGGTGCTCAACTCCTACTCCAAGACAGACGGTGCATTTCTGAGCTCCGTATTCGGCAGCGTCGTTTCGTTTTCGCTCGGTGACAGAGGAATGCTGGGCAAGCCGAAACTGCTCGAACCTGCCGACCATGCGAGATTCATCCGCGATTCGTCGATTCGCTTTTCCTGGGAGCCTGTCGTGGGAGCTCTGTCTTATGGACTCTCCGTATCTGAACGTGTCCGCGAACAGGGAAGCCAGGCGGACATCCAGATCTTCCAACATGAAACGTCCAACTCGTCACTTGACGTCCCTGCCAGTATGGTGATGCGCAGCGGAGAGTATCGATGGCGCGTGACCGCAAACGACGCCGAGGGAGCCGCCAGCGTGAGCGAAACCGGACAGTTTCGTTACACCACGGACATGGGTTCGTTTACGTTCGTTACCCATTCCGCACTGGAAGGAGCGGAAATCCTCGGTGTCAGCGTAACGGTTCGATCCACCGAGGGGGGGTACAGTCCGATCAATCCATTCGTCAATGCGACCAGCGTGTCCTTTTCGGACAGTCTGGTCGTCGGGAATTACGAGTTCCTCTCCAGAAAAGACGGTTTCGCCGATTCGACGTTCGCCGCGCTTATTCGCAAGAACGAGCGAACGACCGTGAACATCGATCTCCGGCCCCTCTCTTCGAGACTGTCGGGAACTGTCCATGACGCGTCGGGAACGCCGGTGGTCGACGCTTCCGTCGTCGTGCGTCCGAGCGGCGGGGAAACGGAGTTCAAAGCATTTACAGGATTCGACGGGAATTTTTCGCTGAGTCTTGCCGCCGGCAATTACGTCATACACGTAATCAAGTCCGGATTCAGCCCGTCTGCCGATTTCACCTTTACGCTCGCTACGAATCAACACCTGATTCTTCCCGTACCGATCGTAATACGTACGGACGATATACTTCTGTCGGGTCGCGTGACCGATCAGGACGGTATTCCTGTTTCGCTCGTCAACATCGTCGCGAGAGGTCCGGGAGCCATATACGAGATCGTCACGGCCGGCGATGGGTCCTATACGCTGGCGTTGTCGGAGGGAAACTGGGAAATCAGCGCCGAGAAAGGAGGCTTCATCAGTCCGGGTCGCCGATCGATTTCGGTAGTCAGAGGAGACCATGTTCAGCATTTCGATTTTTCCCTGATCCGTGAGGCCAGTCGTGTATCCGGTCAGGTCGAAGCGCTTGTACGAAGGTTGGACGGAACGGTCGATATTCAGACGCTCGCAGTTGCCACGGTCACGGCTATACCGATCGTTGGGGCTCCGGTTACGGTTCAGACAGACTCTCGTGGTCAGTTCAAGTTGAATCTGGCCAGAGGCTCCTATTCGATCCAGGCAAGCGCTGAAGGCCATGTCGACTCAGAATCATTCGATTTTATTCTGGATATAGGCCAGTCGATCGAAGGAGTCCGCCTACTCGCTGTTGCTCATGACGCGCTGATTTCAGGGCGCGTGCTATCGATCGACGGGTCACCTCTCGTCGATGCGTACGTCGCCGGCTCGAGCGGCGCCTCGACCCGATCCTCGATCGGCGGCACATTTTCGCTCTCGGTGCCCGCAACTCCTCAGCAAATCCGCGCGACCGCCGAAGGATTCGTCCGGTCCGGCTCGCTGAGGCTTGCACCCGGGACCGGCGGGCATCTTTCCGGTATCGATATACTGCTGCGACCCAATGCCGGATCGATCAGCGGGCGTGTTCTCGCCGGTGCTCAGCCTCTTGCAGGCGCTGTCGTAAAGGCCATGTCCGGGTCGAGCGTAATCGAGGCTACTACCGATCAAAACGGAGTATACCGACTCAGTCTGGCTTCGGGATCCTGGACCGTGCAATCGGAAGATCCTCGATTCGAATCGAAATCGCGTATCTCGCTCTTTCTCCAGCCCGGCCAGACATCCGAAGGTCAGGATATCATCATGGCCCAGAGAACGGTTACTCTGAAAGGGTATGTCACGGACGGATTTGAGGCCGTGCGCAGCGTGGTTGTTATCGTTGAAAGAAGAAACAACCCCGATGAAACGTACCGAACCCTTACACTTTCCGACGGAACTTACGGCCTGACGCTGGCAGCAAACGCTTCCTATGTAATCTCGATGGAGACGGAGCGTTACGCAGCTGTGGCTGTCGAACTGGAGACGGGCGAAGCCGGTTCGTCATCCTTTGCGACGCTGCGACTGGTTCCGCATCCGATCCTGCTCTCCGGGCGAGTTCTCGATCAATCCCGAAATCCTGTGGCTCAAGCCTCGATAGAAGTATTTCAGGACGGATCTCAGATCGCGGCGACGATCAGTGACGCGGACGGATCATTCAGTCTGGGCGTCGAGGCCGGTTCCTACCGAGTGACGGCTTCGGCCCTCGGATACCGCACCTCCGAGCGTTCTCTCGTCATCACAGCCGGCGAGCTGGTCGATAATTTTGACCTGCTTCTCACGCGTAGTGTAGGAACCCTCATGGGAAGCATCCTTGATTCGGCCTCTGCACTTCCGCTCGCCGGCGCGACGATTACGGTAGAGTCCGATGGAACCGGCCGTACCGTGCGGTCCGGCGCCGACGGTTCGTTCGTCGTCTCGAATCTACCGCGGGGGACCTATTCCATTTATCCCTCACGCGACGGCTATCACATCCAGGAAGTCAGCGAAGCGATCATCGTTCCGGGCTCCATCACCGAAGTGGAGATCCGGATGATTGCGTCGACTGGAAGGATAACCGGTTCGCTCCTTTCCGGTGGCGGAGCGCCACTTTCCGGAGCTTCGGTCCGCGCGTGGAATGCCTCGACGGAACGGATCGCCGCCTCGGATGACTCGGGCTCTTTCAGTCTGATAAATCTACCCCTGGGCTCGTATCAGATATCGTTCGAAAAGGCCGGTTTCGAAGGTGGTTTAACACGTTTCGCCAGCATAACGCAGCTGGTGCTCGACCTCAACCTCGAACCGGTTGTTCTGCGGCGCGCGAGCGGCATGATTACCGGCCGCACTCTTACGGCCGCATCGGGTAGTCCGCTCTCGGGCGTTCTCGTCTCCGGGATTGGTCCGGCGGGATCGGTTTTCACCCATTCAGACAGCGAGGGTGAATACCGAATCGAAGGCCTCGTAACGGGAGATTATGAGGTGTCCGCTATACTGGAAGGATACTCGGGCGCCGGTCAGAGTGTTCACGTGACAGACGCGGCTCAGGCATCGGTCGAGTTCTCTATGCGCCGAAACGACGGCAGTATTTCGGGGGTTGTTGTGGACGAATCGGGCCGGATTCTGCCGTTCAGGGTATCTCTGGCTGCTGTTTCGGATCTTTCGTCCTTTACAACCATGTCCGGCGACGACGGCCGTTTCACATTTTCCAATCTGGCGGCCGGAACGACATACACGGTATCCTCCAGTGTCCAGCGCGCCGGATACGGAGAGGCCTCGGGATCGATATTTCTAGAGCCGGGCCCCGCTTCTCAAGCCGAGATTACACTGTTCGTGCCGATCCGATCTTCCCAGATACAGGGAAGTGTCGAAGTATCATCGGCCACGATTGTCGCGACCAACCTCACGACGGGTCAGGTAGTCGACGTGACTCAATCCCTCTCGGACGGCCTATTCAATCTTCGTTTCCTGCCGGCGGGCAGATATCGCATACAGCCGAGCAAGTCCGGTTATACGTTTTGGCCGTCCTTCAGCGACCTCACAGTCACCGCGGGCGAAATCGCTACGACCACCTTTTCCGCAACCTCCAACATCGGACGTCTCAGCGTTTCAACCATAGACTCGGCCGGTAATCTTATGCGGGACGTCCGGATCAACGTAACGAGTGTAGATCGGACAGTGGTCCGTAGCGGACTTACCGGTACAGACGGCGTCCTGGTAATCGATGACCTTCCGCTGGATCACACATATCGCGTCGAACCGGGAGGAGTTAACGCGAGATTCTTTCCCCTTCATATCGATGTTGATTTCGCAACAGTGTCGAAAGTCGATCTCTTGTTCACCGGCATCCTCGCCAACGCCTTCGTGCGCGGAACGGTCGAGTCTCTGGACGGAACGCCCATCGAAGACGCGATGGTAACGGCGAGGCGTATGGCAACGGGAGGTATTATGACGGTTGATTCCCGCTCCGGAACCTATGTGCTGGGCCCCCTTACGGAAGGTGAATATGAAATAAGCGTCTTGCGAACGGGATTTGTGGCCGACACATTGAGGGTGAGCGTTTTCGACGGACAGCATCTCTCCGGTGTCAATTTCACGCTCGTACCTCTGGGACTGAACCTGACGGGTCGGGTTATCCGCAGAGGTCTCGGAGCGCCGGGGGTGAGCGTCTCACTCGTCTCGGCGACCACCAGATCGGTAAAGACGGACGAAGGAGGACGATTTCGATTCGATTTCGTGCCGGTGGAGGCTGACGAATCAATCATTTTCGAAGTCCGTATCGACAGACCGAATCGCGTCCCGATAAGCATTCCCGTTCAGGCGTTGCCCGAGCAATTCGGGACCACGATCACGGTTCCTGATATCGTTCTTCCTTCCGGCCAAATCACACTCCTATTTACGGACGGTGCGAGGCCTGTTTCAGATGCACACGTGCTTGTGACAGGTCCGTCGGGAGAGCAGATCACGCAAACGAAAATCGAATTCGGGGTCTTCGTGACCCCGGCAGATCTCGATCCGGGAGAGTACACCTATCACCTGTCGGAGACGACGCGCCTTTCGCCTGAAGATCGTCTCCTCATGCTCACCGGCATCGACGAAGAACTGATCCTGGAGGTTGTCCTGCCATTCGAACACAAGGCGATCGAATCGATCCGGTCAGATGTCTCCGCGGACGTGAGCGTTTCCTTCTCGAGTGGCTTTGATCCGACCGGATTCGAGGTACTGCTCAGACACCGCACGAAGGCAGGAGGCACTTATCGCGTGGAACCTCTGGTCCGTTCCGACACCTCGTATTCGGGTCATCTGCCGGCGCCCGGCGACGTAGCCGCCCTCGAATACTTCATCGAGGCCCTGCGGCCTTCGGATGCTTCTTCGTACACCACGGACGTCGTCCTGCTCGAACCAATCGTCGCCGGGCGGCTGACGTTGCTTCGAATCAATCCGGAGATCGAAGGCGTGCTGATACGCACCGGTGAGGACTATAATGTGGAGCTGATTCTTCGCGACGGTCTCGGAAACGACTTGTCATCCAGGTTCCAGGGACCCTCACCCGAGGGATCGGTTTCCTGGAGCGTGTCTGATCATTCACTGAGCATCGTTCAACTCGACGCATCCGACCCGACTGTGTTGAAGCTTGCGGCGAACCGCGCAGGCAGGTTCGCGCTCGGTCTACGAGTCGTTCTGGACGGCATCGAACTCGAGGTAAATCCGGTGGTCGAGGTCGTTGACTCCGACATCGACACTCTCGTACTGGACGCACCGGAATTAAGGGTATTCAATGAGGCGTCACGTATTCTTCTATCGATCAGGGCGCTGTTGCCGGACGGGCGACCGGTTCAGTTAGGAACCGGAGTGACGTGGTCGGTTTCCCCGGCCCGCGCCGGGAACGTGACGGACGATGGTTTCTTTGTGCCTGCTGATCCCGATTATATAGGACCCGTTACCATCACCGTTCACGACGCGGCATCCGGGCAGAGGGCCACTCTAGAATTGTCGTTGTTCGCCCGAATCGATGAAAACGAGAGCCGTAGTCTTGTGGACAGAGCGGGTGCGGAGCTCTCGATCCCCTCCGGAGCCGTTCCGTTTATCGCTGAAGTGGGGGTAGCCCACGATCGCATGGCCCTGCCGAAAAAATTTGTGATACCCGACGGACAATCAGAGGAATACACGGCCGGAGATCGGCTTATCCGATATTCCGTCCGATCCGATCGGGCATTTCCGGGCGACAGTCTGAGAGTACCTGCCACCATTCGGCTCGCGACCGACTCGTCTCTTCGACTCAGGACGGGCAAGCGGACCATTGCATTTTTTGATCCTTCGTACCTCAGGTGGCGTCTGCTGCCGACCCGCGAATCTGCAGATGGGTTGATCTCGGATTCCGTCGCCAAGCTGGGCGAATACGCAGTGCTTACGCGAAACGAGCGGCTGAACATCAAGCATGCCGCCGTTCTTCCGACACCGTTCTCGCCAGAGGTATCTCCCCTGAAAATCGGATACCTTCTGGAGACTTTCGATCCTCCTGCCCGGGTGTCGATACGCATCCTGAATGTCCGCGGGGACGTCGTGCGAACACTCCTTAGCGGTGATCTGCAGTATCCGGGGAGATATGGAAGCAGGACAGGACTGAAAGAAATATTGTGGGATGGTCTCACTGACCGAGGCAAAATAGCCAGAAATGGACGTTATATCATACAGATACAAGCCTCGGACCAGACAGGGACCGTATCCGAAATACTCCCTGTAATTCTGGTCAAGTGATGTCCGCATAGCGGAAACGACCAAAATACGTATATGGGAGTCTGCAACATGAGGTGGCGCGTAGTGCCACTGTACTTGTTGTTTTGCTTGTCGACGATGTCCAAGGATGTCGGAGCGCAATCTCTGTCGCGAGTGCCGGGTGCATTCGTCGACATCGGTATTGGTGCGCGCCAAGCCGCCATGGGGTACGCAGCCGTCGCATCTGCCCGCGGGGCTCGCGGGATGGTTCGCAATCCTTCTTCGATCGTTTCTGCAGACGGCTTCGAAGCGGCTTTCACGTATGTGGATCAGCTGGGGCTGCTTCCGTATCAACACTTTTCGTTCGTTGTCCCGCTGCAAGCGGCTCGAACAGGGATTGCCGTATCCCTCACCGAATCAGGGGACGATGCGCTTCGCGAATTCACAGCGAGAATTGCATATGCGAGGCGTTTTGGCGTCGTTTCCCTCGGACTGGGTCTCGCCTACAGGCGAGCGACTTTCGGCAAGAATGATCTTCGTCTCGATGATCTGGTTGTATTCGATCCCCAGGAAATTCTCATCGGGATCGGCCGGCAGGTCAAGGGAGTCGCATCGGGAGTGGGAGTAGACGCAGGAGTGACGATTCGAGCGGCCGAAAAGCTCATTGTGGGAGTGGCGGTTCGGAATGCCTTTTCGCCTGTATTCTGGAGATCCAGGACAGCCAATTCCACCGATAAAACGCGGGGCATGTACACGGAATCGGTACCTCTTGAAATCTCATTTGGTGGTGCGTTCAGGCCGCGTCCCTGGTTTGAACTCGCGATGGACATTACTCCCGCTCTCGACGCAGGGCTTTCGAACCGGTTGAGCGTGGGAGCTGAATGGACCATCGCGTCGCTAATCGACCTTCGTGCGGGATATCAAACGCTTCCAGACGGCTACGACAACGAGCGCTTGACCGCCGGATTCGGGCTGCACGTCGATGACACATGGGGTGTGAAGGTTCGATTCGATTACGCCTTCGTCTCCGACGTACTGGCCAATACGCAGCAGTTTTCTCTTCTCATAGGATTCTGATTATCGGAAAGCACCGCATACAAATTGTTCTGATTCTCGGTTGTCTGGTTGCACCCCGGGCTCCCGCCGAGGCCCAAACCGGAGCGACGGAGGACTTCAAAGCCGTGACGTGGAATGGAGGCGTGCTCAGGGCGGATCTGAGGTTGGGTTTCAATCTGACGGGTGTGGGGCTCGGTGTGGGGACCTTCGGCGGCGTTCATTCGGCTCTTCTGAGCGGTGACGCAGCGGGACTGTTCTCGAATCCAGCCATGTTGGGGACCCTCACTCACCGTCAGTTGATCTTCGGATCCAGGATTTCTCTAGCAAACGGTTCATTGGGTATCGGAAGAAGGTCGATTCTGACGGAATCGATGATCCGGCGCGAGACGGATCGGTTGCTCTCAGACCTGGAATTTCCGGCCAACTCGGAACCGGTTTACACACGGGATAACACGGTCACTGTCGGTCAGCCCGGTCAGTTCGTATCGCTCTCGATCGCTTGGCCCGTCAACAGATATCTGACCGCTGCATTCGGTTACCATCAACCGTTCGTTCTGGATTTGGGTTTCCGGGCAACCGGATCCGAGATTCAGCTTGACGGAAGGCGCGAAAGCGGAACGCAGTCCATCGCTATCGACGTTCTGGCAGGATTATCCATCGACTCGTCGATTCGTCTTGAGATGAACCAGCTCAGCTTCGGAATTGGCGGTTTTCTCGAAGAGTACTATGCCGGCTCGGTCTGGTGGGGGGTATCCGCTCACAGTTATCAGGTGTCTTCGGTTTTTGACTGGAGCCTCGTTGCCGACGCCATGATCATTCTGTCCGGTTCGGAGCAGTTCTTCTTCAACGACGACCGTGACCCGAACATAGACTTCGACGCGGGTGAGTCGAATCGATTGCGATGGCTGGCGCATGGCAATTTCAGGGGATCGGGCTGGGGTCTGCGACTGGGCACAATGTTCAGATCGTTCGAAGAAGGATTCGGGGCTTCGCTAATCGTCAACCTGGTACCGACCATCGATCTCTACGATCGGTTCGCTTTCGCAGAAAGTTATCTGCCCGTGTTCGTAGACCTGAGTGGAAGCCTGGACGCCGAGGCCGGCGAGAGGACTCTTCTGGACATAGAAAAACTGATACTGGCCAAACCGACTCTGACGACTCGGACCAGAGACGCGATGGGTTCGGAGATGTCTGTTCACCTTCCGTCTTCCTACACACTCGGCGTCGACTGGCGATTCGGCAGGAATATATTAGCTGTCAATGTGATCCGTTACGTCGGAGAGTTCTCGCTGGCGGGCGAGTACGGTTTATCCGCAGGAAAATTGAAAACCTATCGGATAGGGAAGAGACCCTCATACGGATTTCGGGTGGGATTGGACATCGGCGGTTCCGGGCGGAATAGCGCCCCCGGATGGTGGACGACTCCGCTGAGAATCATCACACTGGACATCGATGGTCTGTTGTTCCAATCTATGGGCTCCTGGACGAAGTATCGCAGTGCGCACTACCGATTCGGGGCAGGGGTTCTCCTGGGACGTTCCGTTGTCGCCGGTCTGGACGCTGGTGTAGAGGACGACGTCGACGCCTTATTGAGCGGAGCTTTACCCATGAGTCTGTCCGTTGGGCGAACGTATCAGCTTTTTGGTGGCGTAGACGTGGGCGTCATGGTTTACAGCCTCCCGGATCTGCTGTTTCGCTTTTCAGTCGGAATAAATCTCGATTAAGGCCTGTAAACGCCACCTGAAAGCATCCTGTAGCGCCTGTTAACGGGCCCCGAGAGATTCGGTGGGGCCTCGACGGCACTTCCACGCCTGCCAAAGCGGGGGTTCACGGAGCAACTCGCTCAATGGCCGCTTCGGCCTCAGCTCCGAATCTCAGGCCCAGGGACCTGCACAATTCTTCTAGAAAGTACCTGTCCGTCTCATCGAAGGCAGCCAGATTGTCCGAATCCACGTCCAGGACGGCGACGGTCCGACCGGATGGAGAGAGTATGGGAACGACGATTTCGGACAAGGTGCCGGCAGAGCAGCCGATGTGCCCTGGAAATTCTCGCACGTCCGGAACGAGTTGCGTCGATTTCTTCGAAGCTGCGGCTCCGCACACACCGCTTCGAAATTCAATCTGGAGACAGCCGTGTCCTCCCTGATAAGGACCGACCTGTAAAATCTGTGGTCGGACCGTTCGATAAAATCCCGTCCAGTGGAAGTAGTCGAAGCTCTGATGGAGTTCGCAGGCCACCGTGGCCATGGCGCCCACCCAGTCACTGGACTCGTCGAGAAGCAGTTCGATACGCTCAAGAGCCTGCCGATAGAGATGCCGCTTCGGTTCCTTTCTCTTTCCTGCTTTGTTCCTCATCGGCCCGTCGGGTGTGTGCTTCCACTCCGTCTTCAAACGAAGATGGGTTTTTGTGGATCCACGACTCTCTCGCGACGCAAATAATCATCTTTTTAACGTACTTCACTACATATCCGGGTATGACTGTCCCGGGCGTATCATCGGTAGAACCACTTTCAAAAATCGTTTCAAATCCGGTCTATGAAATCGAGGACTGTTACCGCAGAAGAAACCGTCGACCTGATTTCCGAAGCCCTGCAGGAGGAATTCCCGAACACAGTTTTTGCCGTTCGTCTGGAGGAGCCACTGCTCTCTAAGAAGGATATCCAGGGCGTGGACGTTATATGGGTCGACGGGCCGAACAGGGACCAGGTGGAGGATGCGCTCGATCAGTTTCAGGGCGTTACGTGGGATCCGCGGACGGGAGTTCTCGAAGGCAGATCGCACTACGTCGTGGACGGTGAGGGTGAGCTCATCCAGGTCTTTTACAACATCGATTATATATTCTGTGACGGCCCCTCGAGCATAGTCCACTCCTGATCGATTGTCCGTTTACGAATCCAGTAGGCACTGCATTACGGCCACGTCCCGCCAGGTACCGGCGACGTGGCCGATCTCGTTTTGTACGCCGACCATCGTAAAACCGAACTTGTGGTGAAATTCGATGCTCTCGTCATTGTCGGCCCAGATCTTGGCGACCACGTGATGATAATCGACCTCTCGGCAGAACTCCAGTAATTTTTCCTGGAGTAGGCTTCCGTATCCCTTCGCTCTCTGATCGCGTCGAAGATAAATAGAGGTTTCGCATGCGACTCTATATCCCGGGCGATCGCTGTATTTCTTGACGATGCCCCAGCCCCGTACGACTGCATCCGTCTCGAGTACGAATACGCGCTCACGCTCTCCGAGCCGGTCAAGAAGACGCTTCATTTCGCCGCCGGAAAAAGGCTCCGTATCCATCGTACTGTCATGCGCCAGGATGGATTCTGTATAGATTTCGGAGATACAGTCGGCGTCTTCCGGGACGGCCGATCGCAGAACGATAGATTCACTCATGCGCGGAATTCGATCTGAGCGGGCTCTGTATACGCCCTACCGAACCGCTTTGATCGCCTCCTCGGCATTAATCAGTCTCCCGATTGTGCTACTCTCTCCAAGATTTCGACCCGTACTGTGCAGAATCGCGTAGACCTCGTCGGCCGTCAGATCGGGAGAAAAGGCCCGCATGACGCCGACCAGACCCGACACCATGGGTGTGGACATCGATGTGCCGCTCATCTGTACATAGCCGCCTTCGGTCTTCAACGACAGGATATTTACTCCGGGAGCCGTGATGGGCATCGCGAGGGAGCCGTTGGTGTTGGAGAACGAGGCTTTCTGGAGGTTTTCATCGACCGCAGAGACCACGATCACACCGTCGACGTTCGAGGGCATATGATCAATCGCGTCCTCGTTGGAATTACCGGCCGACACGACGACGATGACGTTGTGGCGTTGGGCGAATTTGATGGCATCGACGATGGTTTTGGGGGCTTCTTCGGATTTTCCACCCAGAGACATGGAAATTACGTCCACTTCGTCGCGCGCCGCATCGATGATTGCCTGGGCAATCATCTCGATCGTACCGACCCCCTGGTCATTAAGAGCCTGGTAGGCGGTGACTTCGATAAATTCTCCTTCCCAGTTGAGTGATGCGATCCCCAGGCCATTGTTGGTTACAGCCCCGGCAATCCCGGCGCAATGGCTTCCGTGTCCGTGTACGTCCGAAGCGGCCGGACTCGAGGAGAAGGCCGACCTGATGTCCTCATGCTTTGCGTCCACACCCGTATCGAGAATGGCTACTCTGGCCTTGCGCTCCGGAGTCAGATCCTTGATCAGTGCATGGGCTTCATGTCCGCGAATGGCCTCCATTCCCCATTGCAGGGATACAAAAGGGTCGTTTTCGAGGACGGCACGTGTGATCTCGGGGGCTTCCCGCGAAACGATGGGATCATCCAGGCCGACCGTCCAGTTCAGTCCCACATGATCGATGTTTTCGACATCCCCGAGGAGTTCTTCTTTCAGACGATCAGCGTGCGTCGTTCGAGTCGTCACGAGATACACCTGGGCGAGGTTTTCGTCCATCCTGAGCGTTACCCTCGGGAATGCCCTCTCATAGTCGGCATTGAATTTTGCCAACGTCGAGGAAATTTCGTCGATGGAGTCGTCGGGCCCCAACTCTACGAGCAGCGTCGTCAGATCCGCGTTGCGGGCAAGAGAATTATCCCCGCCTGAATCCAAGAAATGTCCGATACCGAGCAGAAGAATGCAGACGGCCAGTGACGCCGAGCCGAGAAAAAAGAAGGGTTTCGCGGGAATTTTCTTTCTCGCCAGGAATCCTGCGACGAGTAGGAGCCCGACGCCAATCTCGGCAGAGAGTGCGGTGACCGCCGGAAAAATCGAGGTGTAAGATATCATGTGTCCGGCGATCGAGATGGACAGAACCGCCATGCCCGCGAGCATAAGGATCGGGCTTTTGCCGGGTCTGGAGGCCGCAGACGCGATCAGAAGAAAAGCGGCAATCGTGAGTAGACCTGTGATCAGCATGACGATAATCGTTTGTTGGATTCGACTGTCGGCTGGAGGACGCCCGTCATCCGGGTGCGATGGATACAATTCGAACGTGTTTCCCCCACATGGTTGTGCCCATCATGTGTACGGGTTCCACATCGGCCTGAATCGCCAGACCATCCACGCGAATATTATCGGGTAGACGTTCTATCGGAACGTACTTGTTACCGTCGGTTCCAATTATTCCCCAGAATCCTCCCTCGAGGTCCTGGTAAGTTATTTTACCTTTTATCTGCATAACACCAGTGGCTACGAAGCCTCGACAGAGTGGTTTCGTTTGCGGGTTCGAACGAAATGTCGGATTCGATAGTATAATCCACACGGAACGCTCTTTCAGGCTCTGCCGGGACGTCGCTGCACGAATCCCGGCATTTTTATTCCGGGTTCATGACGAAAATACCTCACGACAAGATCGAAGAAGTTCGTGATCTGACCGACATTGTGGATGTCGTGAGTGACTACGTCCGACTCAAGAAACGCGGATCCAATTTCGTCGGCCTGTGCCCTTTTCATGCCGAGAAAACCCCCTCTTTCAATGTTAATCCGGCGATGGGCATATACAAGTGTTTCGGTTGCGGAGTAGGGGGCGATATTTTCAGTTTTGTGTCTGAGGTCGAGAGCCTGAGTTTTCCGGAAGTGGTTCGTCTGCTGGCAGACCGTGCAGGAGTCACGATTCCGGAGCAGGACGAAATCGATGAAGAGGCGTCAGAAACCGAGGCGATTTATCATGCTTTGCGCTTTGCAGCGAGACACTTCTTCCAGAACCTGACGCAAACGGATCACGGAGCCGAGGCTCGGGACTATCTGAAGAATCGCGGCTTGACGGCCGATACGGTCAAGCACTTCGGACTGGGTTATGGGATCAACGCCTGGGACGATTTACTGGAGGCGACTGAGCGCAGCCGGATGAATCCCCACATTGTCGAGAAATCCGGACTCATTATTAAACGTAAGGAAAGAGATGGCTACTACGATCGATATCGCAACCGCGTCATCTTCCCGATATTGAGTCATGTCGGCAAGGTTCTGGGCTTCGGTGCGCGTGTGATCGATCCCAAAGATGAACCGAAGTACATCAATTCGCCTGAAACGCCGGTCTACACCAAGAGCCGTGTGCTGTATGGGCTGTACCAGGCCAGACAGGAAATTCGTGCGCGTGAGGAGGCGGTTCTGGTGGAAGGATATACGGATGTTATCTCACTTCACCAGGCTGGGTTCACACATGCTGTTGCGACCTGTGGCACGGCGCTTACACCCGAGCAGATTCATCTGATCAGCCGGTATGCCCGCCGTATCCTTCTTCTATATGATGCGGATTCGGCCGGAGTGCGGGCCGCGTTCAGAGCCATCGATCTGATTCTCGAAAAAGGTCTTGCCGCCTATGCCGTAGCTCTTCCGGAGGGCGAGGACCCGGACTCGTTCGTGAAGCGGATCGGACGAACCGAATTTGACGCCTATCTCAAAGACCGCCGACAGGATTTCGTTCACTTTATTCTTACTCATGCCGGACGGACCGGGCGTATGGATACGCCAGAAGGGCAGGCAGACGTTCAGCGGACCATATTGAGGTCGATTTCCAGGATACCCGATCCTCTTGTTCAGGAGTCCTATCTGAAGCTCGCCAGCGACGCGCTCGATATTCCGGATATGCAACTCAGGAAAGTGCTGAAGGGAATCGGGCGAGGAACGAGGCGCAACCCCCGATACGAGAAGACCGCAGCTGAGCGGCCTGCTGCGGCGATTAAAATTGAAAAGAAACGGGAGTCCCTTAAGATCAACGACCGAGTGGAGCCACTACCCGAAGAGAAGGCTCTTCTGAGACTGATGCTTGGAAAAGGGTTGCCCCTGGTCGAATTCATACTGGGTCACATGGCCTTGAGCGAATTCTCCGCCGGCCCCGGCCGTGAGATGGCTGAGCACCTCGTTTCCATGTATGAAAGCGGCAAGATTGATCGGCAGGCGTTCATTCGCGGTGATCTGGGTGACGATCTCAGACGCATGGCGGCAGAGCTGCTGACTTCCGATGTAGAACCGTCCGCCAACTGGGAGATACGAAGGAATATTCCGGTTCCTAAACTGGACGAAGATGCCGTCGAATCGGCGGCCAGTGCGATGATGCTGTTGAAACTCGATCGTGTTGACAGCGCCATCGGTGAGCTGAAGGACGAAATATTTAAAGTGGACCGGGCAGGCGATGATGTTCGCGGGCTCCAGAAGAAAATGATTGATTTGCATACGCTCCGCCGTACAATCGAGGAGCGAAAATTCATCAGCGACGTTTAAGAATCGATAGTCTCAATAGTCAGAGTTTTTATGGTCCACGCAAAACAGGCAGAACTGAAGCGGGCCGCTTCAGATGAGACAGATGCAAAAGAGGCGCCGTGTATGGAGGTCGTACCGAGGGCGACGGTTCCGAGATCTGTCCCGAAGCGGGCTTCCCAAAAGGACGCACGACTTTATTTCAACCGAGAGTTGAGTTGGCTCGACTTCAACTGGCGTGTCCTCTATCAGGCGATAGATACCCGGTTCCCGCTTCTCGAGCGCGTTCGGTTTGTATCGATCGCAGCCTCCAATCTGGACGAATTCTTCCGCAAGCGGATCGGAGGACTAAAACGTCAGGTTGCTGCGGGCGTCTACAGACTATCGCCGGACGGCAGGAGCCCCGCCGAGCAACTGGATCTCGCTCGCACCGCTGTACTCGAGATGAATCGCGTACTGTCCGAGACGTGGGAGAAGATTCTGAAGCCGGATATGGCTTCGAAAGCACGTATCCGCGTACTGTGTTACACTGATTTGACGAATGCCCAGAAAGAATGGCTGCATGATTATTTCCTGTCGCACATTTTTCCGATTCTGACGCCCCTCGCCGTGGATCCCGGCCACCCGTTTCCGTTCATCTCCAACCTTAGTCTTTCTCTCGCTGTTACGCTTCGCCATCCGACTCGCCATACAGAGCATTTTGCCAGGTTGAAAGTTCCTACCAGCAGAAGACGCTGGATCCGCCTGGAGGACGGTAAGGGGTACGTCACGGTCGAGCAGGTCATCTCGAATAATATCCATGAGCTGTTCAGGGGAATGGATGTCGTCAGTGTCCATGCATTCCGGTTGACGAGAAACGCGGATATTCGAAGGGCCGAAGACGAGGCCGACGATCTCAT
>JACZYK010000254.1 GCA_022571135.1 Bacteroidota bacterium | reverse complement strand
GTACAACTCAAGCGTGAAGGCCTTGGCGTAGTTCCGCTTCGGGCTCTTGAGCATCTCGACCTTGATCACGGCAGGAGGGCAGACAAACTCGCAGAGCCGGCAGCCGATGCAGGCTTCTTCTCCCGTGTCCTTTTCGTAGACCAGCGCCAGCAGCCCGCGGAAGCGATCCGGATAGGCTCGCTCCTGGTCCGGATAGTGGACGGTCACGGGCTTGCGGAACAGGTTCCTCAATGTCATCCCCATGGTGCGAAGGATGGCGCGCACGATGACGGCGACGTTGGTTCCGCCCGTGCGGCGGGCGTCGCGCAACGCGCGTACGTCTGCGACGGTCTGCAGCTCAGGCGCCGCCATTTCCCCTCCAGACGACAACGAAGGCGGTTGCGACCAGCAGGAGCAACGTTGCCGGCAGCAAGGCCTTCCACGACAGGGCGAGCATCTGTTCCGTGATATCACGGATGAAATCGCCATCGATTTCGTGCATCGCGAGAACGATTTTATCGATTTCGATCGTGAGATTCTGATCCCGCGGATGATGTCGACGGAGGGCCCACCCGTTTCGGTTGCGGATGTCAATGCAGACGGGCGGGATGATTTCTATATAGGTGGAGCCAAGGAATCTCCCGGTCGCCTTTTCGTGCAGCGCCCCGGGGGCTCTTTCGTAACCCGTAGCGATGCCACATTCGACGCCGACGCGATCTCGGAAGACGTCGCAGCCGCTTTCTTCGATGCCGATGGAGACGGAGATCTGGATCTCTACGTCGGTAGCGGGGGCACGGAATGGTCCGAGCAGGCGCCGGGGCTGCAGGACAGGCTGTACATAAACGACGGCCTGGGAAACTTCCGGCGCTCGCTGGACCGGCTTCCGCTGATTATGGAAAGCACATCTACGGTTGTGCCGAACGACTTCGACGATGACGGTGATATCGATCTGTTCGTCGGGACCCGGCTGATACCGTGGAAATACGGTCTGTCTCCACAGAGTCATCTCCTGTCGAACGACGGATCGGGATTTTTTGAGGACGTTACCGACCGGATCGCTCCTGCTCTGGATACCCTGGGAATGGTTACGGACGCCGTCTGGGTGGATTACGACGCGGATGGCGATGACGATCTGATCGTAGTCGGGGACTGGATGAGCATAACTGTTTTGAGAAAAGGGGACGGCGTATTCAAACCGGTCGACGCCGGGCTTGGCGACACGAACGGCTGGTGGACCCGCATAGAAGCGGGCGACCTCGACGGCGACGGTGACGTCGACTTCGTCGTCGGTAATTTCGGTAGCAATAACCGGTTTCGCGCAACACCTGCGACGCCGATAACCATGCACGTAAACGACTTCGATAGAAACGGCTGGGTCGAACAGGTCGTCTCGTTTTATAAGGGTGAGCGATCCTATCCCATGTCTCTTCTCCACGTGTTGTCGAGTCGACTCAATTTTCTGAAGAAGAAGTACACGACCTACGAGAGTTTCGCCGAACAGAGCATTGACGACATGTTTACCGAGGATCAGTTGCGGGGATCGGTCGTACGGACGGCCACGATGCTGGAGTCTGCAATCATCATAAATGAAGGGAACGGCCGGTTGAACGCGAGGCCACTCCCGCCGGAAGCGCAGCTGGCACCCGTTTTTGGAATACTCATCGACGATTTCGATGCCGATGGCGACGCGGACGTGCTGATCGCCGGTAATTTCTTCGGATTCACCCCGCAGTTCGGACGCATGGACGCCAGTTACGGTCTTTTTCTCAAGGGAAACGGTGACGGATCGTTTCTTCCGGTTCCCCAGCGTGATTCCGGATTCTTCACCCCCGGCGAGACGCGAGGTCTTTCCCTCTTGGAGCGAAGAGGTAGACCGCTTGTGGTCGTCGCCAGAAACAACGATCGTCCTCAGTTCTTTTCTCTCAGGTAGGGCCCTCGCGCCCTTCTACCCGGAGTGTCGACGACCGGCCGATCAGAGAAACGCCCATTCCGTTCGTCTGTCGAAACCATATTACTCCGGGTTGTGTTAGATAGGCGGTGTAATGGTGGTTTCGTCGTGTTTTCTTTTCCAGTACACGATAGACCCGTGACCGGAACTCTTCTTTCACGGGCGATGCGCTTCGCCACGATCGGAACTCTGGTGCTTGTCCTGGCCGGTTGTGGCTCTTCGCGCAACACCGCGGAATCCGACGCGGGTGACAGGATTGCCGTAGGCTACGGTGATCAGGACAGGGACGCCGTTACGGGTTCTGTCTCGACGCTGGACGTTGAGACGGCGATGCGGGAGAGACCCGCAATAAGCCTGGCGGAACTGTTGCGTGGCAGAGTATCGGGTGTGTACGTAACTGCTGCACCGGGCGGTGGTCTCCGCATTCGTATTCGCGGTGCCATGTCATTTAGAGGAAACGCTTCTCCGCTTTATATCCTCGATGGTATACCGGTTCAGGCCACATCGAATGGTACGGTACCGATGCTGAACCCCTATAATATCGAGTCCATCACCGTACTTAAGGACGCTTCGTCGACCGCAATCTATGGATCGAGAGGCGCCAACGGCGTAATCATCATCAGGACGAAACTGCGATAGTTTCGGTGAACAGACTCGCCCAAGAGAAAAGTCCGTATCTGCTCCAGCATCAACACAATCCCGTGGACTGGTATCCGTGGGGCGAAGAAGCGTTTGATCGAGCCCGATCCGACGACCGACCGATTTTTCTTTCCATCGGATACTCGACGTGCCACTGGTGCCACGTCATGGAGCGGGAATCTTTCGAAGACGAAGAAGTCGCCCATCTGATGAACGAGGCGTTTGTCTCGATCAAAGTCGACCGGGAAGAACGCCCCGACATTGACAACCTGTACATGACGGTCTGCCAGATGATGGGCGGGCACTGCGGATGGCCGCTCAATGTGATCCTGACGCCGGAGAAGAAGCCGTTTTTTTCGGCGACATACATCCCGAAGGTCAGTCGCCAGGGCAGGATCGGGATGATGGAACTGATCCCGCGCGTGGCCGAACTGTGGATGGAGCGAAAAGACGAGGTCACGGCATCGGCAAACGAGATCACCGCCGCTCTGCGCGGCACGTTCGATGTACCGTCCGGATCACGTGGTATCGATGAGGACTGGCTCCTAATTGCATTCACGCAGTTGGAAGGCCGCTTCGACATGGTTCACGGCGGCTTTGGAAGTGCTCCCAAGTTTCCATCCCCCCATAATCTATTATTTCTCCTCCGATACTGGAGTCGCACCGGCGAGGAGAAGGCGCTGGGCATGGTCACAAAGACTCTGGTGGGCATGAGGTTGGGAGGCATGTACGACCACGTCGGTTTCGGATTCCACAGATACTCGACCGACGAGACCTGGCTGCTGCCTCACTTCGAGAAGATGCTCTACGACCAGGCTATGCTCGTCATGGCCTATATCGAGGGCTATCAGGCCACCGGACAGGAGACGTTCGCTCGGACGGCTCGCGAGGTGCTCTCCTATGTGACGCGCGATATGCAATCGCCGGAAGGCGGATTCTATTCGGCCGAGGATGCCGATAGTGAGGGAGAGGAAGGCAAGTTCTACGTATGGTCCGTCGAGGAACTGAATGAGCTGCTTGACACGGAGGACGCTGCCTGGATCGCGGAGCGCCTCAACGCAAAAAAGGAGGGAAATTTCCGGGACGAAGCAACCGGGCGGCCCGCGGGCGAAAATATTCTCTTCCTGAAGACCGCGTTGGAGGATGCCGAACGGGCTCGCTGGTCGACGATCCGCGAGCGACTCTTCCAACGCCGCGAGCTGAGGATCCATCCCCACAAGGACGACAAGATCCTTACGGACTGGAACGGCCTGATGATCGCTGCATTTGCGAAGGCGGGGGCCGTGCTGGGCGAGCCGGAATTTACGGAAACAGCCACTGCAGCTGCCGACTTCATCCTGAGCAAGTTGCGGACTCCTGAGGGAAAGCTCCTTCACCGATGGAGGGACGGCGAAGGGGGACTCGTCGCCACCTCGACCGATTACGTC
>JACZYK010000253.1 GCA_022571135.1 Bacteroidota bacterium | reverse complement strand
TCGGGTCGTACATACACTTCCAGGTTCGGACAGCTCAACATGGTGGGTTCAGTGGACCTCGCCCAATCACGTGGCTTTTGGCAAAGTCAAAAGAGGTGTCGGAACCATCTCAGTCTCCCAAATTGATATCGAGACGGGCGAGGTATCGCCCATGTACGAGTCCATATTCTCGTACATGAATGTCAGCGGCTATTCGGTGAGTCCAGACGGGAAAACGGTCGTTTTTAACGCCAGTCCTGTGCAAGGAGGCGAAACAATCGGTTTTTTCATTATGCACAACGTGCTCGGCGATAAAGACGGTAATTGAACGAACCTGATTCGTTCGAATATAGAGCGGGCTCACCTTCCCTCCGGTAACCGTTGGCGCCATTCAACACTCCGTAACCGTGAGCGATGAATGACCGCGTGTGAGGTTCCGCCCCACAGGGTTAAGAGGAGTACGCCTATATTGTTTGTAGGTACGGCCTCAAGCATTCGAAAAATCAGTCATTCGAAAAGGTCCGTCAATGTTCAAAATCATTCTGGAAAAGGAGCTTCGTGAAATCCTGGGTACGACGAAGTTTGCCCTGACTTTCGGCGTCTGTGCGCTCATGATCCTGCTGGCGTTCTATGTCGGCGCCGAAAACTACCGAACCAGTCAAAGACAGTACGAGACCTCTGTCGCAGAGAACCTGAATCAGATGGAGGGCCTGACATGGTGGGCCAATATCGATCACCGGCTTTTTCTTCCTCCACAGCCGCTGGCATCACTGGTCTCCGGAATATCCAATGACATAGGCCGGACGACCGAGATCCGTGTGTATTATAGCGAACTGACTCCGCGCGGAACCCGGTTCAATGAGAATCCCATCTTTGCCGTATTTCGATTCCTGGATCTGGAGTTCATTTTCGGAGTCGTCCTCTCGCTGTTCGCCATCTTATTTGGCTATGATGCGATCAACGGCGAGAAAGAGCGAGGAACGCTTCGCCTGACTTTTTCAAATTCAGTACCCCGGGATCAGTATATCCTTGGAAAGCTTGTGGGCTCGTTGTTGGCGCTTATCGTACCGCTGATGATTCCGATACTCATCGGCTGCCTGCTGTTGCCGTTGCTGGGCGTCCCGATGGACGCAGACTCCTGGCTTCGTCTCGGAATGATCATCGCATTGGGCTTCCTGTATATCGGCGTGTTTTTGACGCTCTCGGTATTTGTCTCGGCGCTTACCCAGCGCTCTTCGTCGTCGCTTCTGATGCTTCTTGTCCTATGGATCTTTGTTGTCCTGATCATACCAAGGACCGCCGTCCTGCTTGCCGCGCGAACGACTGACGTGCCGAGCATCGATCAAGTCGATTACGAGAAAAGTGTTTTTCAAAGGCAACTGTGGGCCGAAAGAAATGCGGCCTCACGAAAGTGGTTTGAGGAACATGCCGGGCTGCAAAAGACCAATCGGGAGCAGTGGGCCGTAGAGCGGCAGGCTTTCTTTAAAGAGCAGACTGAAGAGGTCGAGAGAAAAATGGGTGAGATGCACGATCGCGTGAACGAGCACAGAGAAAACAGGGCGACTATAAGGCAAAATGTGGCTCTTGGACTGGCTCGAATTTCTCCGACTGCATCGTTCTCGATCGCGGCTTCAGAACTCGCTTCGACGTCTCTGGCGCTCAGGAAAGCCTATTTGACATCGCTAAAAGATTACAGGCCCATATTCCACGATTTCGTCCCGAGCTTTGTTGACGAGAGGGTTGACATACCCGGGGGAATCGATCCGCAGGAACTCCCGGTATTCCAGTTCAGGGCGCCCACTACGTCTGCGGCGATCGATAAGGCGTTACCGGACATCGGGCTGCTGATCCTCTTCAATATCCTCCTGTTTCTCGGTGCATTCGTGGCCTTTCTCAGGTATGACGTCAGGTGATGTTTTGTTATTCTTAAGCACTATTTCCGATAGAGAAAATGCTCTGGATTCTGATTGAAAAAGAACTGAAGTCGATTATTAAGAGCCCGAAATTCGCCGCAACATTCGGCGTCTGCGCGGTCTTGATTCTACTGAGCTTTTTTATCGGCATACAGGAATACCGGGCATCGGTGGCGCAGTACGATTCGGCGATTCAACTCGTCGATCAGACGCTTAGCGAGGCTTCAAATCCGTGGCAGCTCAGTCATCCTGTCTACAGGCGCCCGGACCCGATGCAAATCTTTGTCTCAGGCGTTAGTTACGACATAGGCCGGACATCGGAAATATCGAAAGGGAGTGACATTAAAATCGAGCAGAGCCCATACTCGAACGATCCGATCTTCGCTGTATTCCGGTTTCTGGATTTTGCATTCATTGTGCACGTGGTCCTGTCACTACTGGCGATCGTGTTTACATACGATGCCGTGAATGGAGAAAGGGAAAGGGGCACGCTGAAACTGGTGCTATCAAATTCGGTACCACGCGCTCATTATCTCTTCTCGAAACTCGTCGGTTTGTGGATCGGACTTACCGCGCCGATTCTTCTTTCGATGTTATTTGGCGTGCTGTTGCTGCTAATTTTTCGGATACCCATGCAAGAGATAGCATGGATCAAGTTGATGTCGCTTTTCGGCGTTTCAGTGCTCTATTATTCGTTTTTTATCACGGCA
This sequence comes from Bacteroidota bacterium, assembly GCA_022571135.1. Lineage (GTDB taxonomy): Bacteria > Bacteroidota > Rhodothermia > Rhodothermales > UBA10348 > JACZYK01. Next base: position 1,417 of record JACZYK010000253.1, on the reverse strand, counting down.
GCCTTATTCGTCTCGTCCATAACCAGACGCAGTTCTGATTCCTTCCTGGTACTCCTTATTCTCTGGGTATGTCTCGTCCTGATCGTCCCGAGGGGTGCGACCATGGCGGCCGAGCAATTCGTTGTCGTTCCTTCCGTGGCGGATCTACAGAGCCAGAAAGATCGGTATACTATGGAGAGATCGTTCGAGGGTGGCAAGATATTGAGGAAAGTATGGGCGGATCGGGAGGCGAATACTGCGTCGATGAGTGAGGAGGAAAAGGCAGAGTATATGAAAAATAACCAGGCGAGGTTTATGGAAGAGAATAATGCTACCGAGGCAGCGTCGAATGCGAAGATAGCGGAATTCAACAGGCAGCTGAACGAGAATCGCAGGAACCTGCAAACCGAGCAGGAGAGACTCGCCTTTCATCTGTCCCGCTTCTCACCGGCATCCCTGTATAAACTCGTTGCCATGAATCTCTGCGGCACCAATACGTCGATGAAGACCCGCTATGAAGAGCGTATGTATCGGTATCGCGAAGCGTTTATCGCCTATCAGGATTCAGAGCTGAAGATATGGCAAGAGAAGTGGGCTCGTCAGCGCAATACCGGCGTGGTCGACAACACGCCGTACGAACCGCGTGGCATGCCGCGTTTTGAGCCCCCCACGGAGGAGGTCACCGAAGTTTTCAGGTCGTCCATCATTGACTTCGGACTTCTGTCGATCTATACGATCATTGCGTTCGCCGGCGCATTTGTGGCGTTCTTACGGTACGACGTGCGATAGACGAATCTACAATCTCTACGGCGCGTCAGATCGGATAAAGTGTTTGATGATGCGATTCAGGGTAATCCCTTGCACAAGAATCGAAAAGACTACGATAATGTAGGTTACGGCAATGATGAGATCGCGCTCCGGCCCTGCCGGTAGCGATAGCGCAAGCGCCACAGAAATGCCTCCGCGAAGGCCTCCCCACGTCATGATGCGTACCACTCCCGGGCTGAACTCCCGCCACCGACGAAGCAGCGTAACCGGAATTCCCACCGATATAAGGCGGGCCGCCAGCACCAGTGGAATGAGAAGCAGTCCCGCCAACAGAAACCGCCCGGTGAACGTCAGCACCAGAACCTCCAATCCCATCAGAACGAACAGAGCCGCATTCAGGATTTCATCTATCAGCTCCCAGAAGATATCGAGGTGCTCGCGTGTTTTTTCGGTCATGCCGAGGAGACGCCCCTGGTTGCCTACTAGAAGCCCCGCCACGACAACGGCGATCAGCCCGGACAGATGCAGCGCGCTCGCGAGTGCATAGCCTCCCATCACGGTTGCCAAAGTGATCATGATCTCAACCTGGTAGTTGTCCACTCGCTTGAGCATCACGAACGCGAGGTAACCGATACCGAGACCGAAGATCGCTCCTCCCAACGCTTCCTGG
>JACZYK010000018.1 GCA_022571135.1 Bacteroidota bacterium | reverse complement strand
ACGAAAATCGCACCAACGGAGTGGTTCGCTGGTGGAACCTCGAGCTGAAAGACCGCACTCCGGAGTGGGCCGAAAAGCATTGCGGCATTCCTTCGCAACAGATCAGGCGCGTAGCGATGAGATTTGCGAAGGCCGCACCGAGGGCGATCAGCTGGGTTTCTCCAGGCGCTGCGATGCAGGCCAGAGGCGCATATGCAGCGCTGGCTGCCCACGCTCTCAATGGTCTGGTCGGCTCGGTGGATCATGTCGGCGGAGTTGTTCAGAAAACAAAAGTCCCGGTCAATACGGTGCCTGATTTTTCCGCCTATCAGGACGCCATGTCGAAGAAGAACAGCAAGAAGCCCAAGATTGATCAGCGGGGAACCCTCGCCTTTCCGGCGCTCAACAAAGGCAAGAGCGGAGGCGGCGTCGTGACCAACAATGTTGCCGATGCCATGCTCAACGAGGATCCGTACGACATCAAGGTGGCCATCGCCTACTGGGCAAACTTTGCTTTCTCGTGTTCAGGTACGGATCGATGGGAGGAGGCGCTTACGAAACTTCCTTTCTTCGCCCACATCACCACGCACGCCTCCGAGATGACCCATTTCGCAGATGTGGTACTGCCCGCGGCCCACCACATGTTCGAAAAATGGGGCGTTCTTAAAGGCAAACAGAACCTGTACGGATACGCTACGCTGAACGTGCCGATTGTTGAACCCATGTGGGACGTTCGCCAGGATGAAACGGAAATACCGTGGTTGCTGGCTGAAAAACTCGCCGAGCGGGGGTTCGACAGTATGTTCCGGTACTACAGGCAGGAATACGCGGATCCGGAAACGGGATTGGCGCCGACGAATAGCCAGGAATTCGCTCTATACAGCCTGAAAATGTTCACAAGGCCGTGCTGGGACTCGACCCATGCCGACTACGGCAAGTACGGCGACCGACTGAACGGCTGGGCCGAATTCGTGGAAAAGGGCGTGTGGAATTCGAAAAAATTTGAGCCCGGCAAGAAGAGGGGAAATTTCGCCACCGAAACCGGCAAATTCGAGTTCTACAGCGAAACGCTGAAAACCGCACTCGAAGCCCACGCCGAGAAGCACAGTACTTCGGTCGATGGGGTTCTCGAAGCAACGAACTATACGGCCAGGGGCGAACTGGCGTTTATTCCGCACTTCGAACCGGCACTCAGGTGGGGTGACGAATCGCAATATCCGTTCATCTTCTTCGAGCATAGAAGCCGGCTGAACCGCGAGGGCCGATCGGCAAACTGCACGTGGTATCAGGCACACAAGAACGTAGATCCCGGTGATGAGAACTGGGATGACGTCCTGAAAATGAATCCGGTGGACGGCGACCGAATGGGACTGAACAATGGAGACGTAGTCACCGTGACATCACCCGTCGGGTCTATCACCGTTCGGTTGAAATTGTGGGAGGGGGTCCGTCCCGGTACGGTCGCCAAGTGTTTTGGTCAAGGCCACTGGGCGTACGGAAGAGTCGCAGCCCTGGACTACCAAAACCGGATACCGCGCGGCGGAAACAATAATGTGATCCTGCCTCCGGAATACGATCGTCTCAGTGGTTCAACTGCTCGCCATGGCGGTGTCACCCGAGTTAGCGTGACAAAAGCTTAAAATGCAACTGACTGGAATAATGGAACAAAAACGACAACTTGCCATGGTTATCGACCTGCACAAATGTGTCGGTTGCGCCGCTTGCGATATTTCCTGCAAGAGAGAAAACAACGTCCAGCACAGCTTTGCGTGGTCTAATCACATACTTCAAACAAAAGGAACGTTCCCGGACCTGCTATTCCGATACATTCCGACTCTGTGCAATCACTGCACGGACGCGCCGTGTGTAAAGAGCTGTCCGACCAGGGCGATGCACAAAACCGAGGATGGACTCACTATGCTCGATTCGGAAAAATGCATCGGTTGCCGGGCCTGTCAATTGGCCTGTCCGTATGGGGTCATTTATTTCAATATTGAGGAACCCCACGATGCAGTTCGCCAGGATGACAAAGCGATCATCCCGAATTGTACGTCGACGGGTCAGGAAGTCATCGAAAAAAGCGGTGTGCCCCTGCCGGTTTACAATCCCGGACGGGAAGCCACGATGCCGGGCATTCGACCAAAAGGAGTGGTTGAAAAATGCACATTCTGCGACCACAGAATAGCAAACGGAGAACTGCCCGCGTGCGTAGAGGCGTGTCCCTCGGGTGCTCGTATATTCGGCGATCTGATGGATTCCGAGAGTGCGCCCAGCAGAGCACTGGCGAAGCACAGATCGAGAGTTCTTCAGCCGGAAAAAGGAACCAGTCCCAATGTCTTCTACATCCGTGAGTACTGATCCATCACCGGACCTCGCCGACGGAAGAACCGATCTCGCGGAAGAGGCGACGAGAGCGACCCTGTACCATTTGCTTTCCAGGGCTTTTTCAAGCCCATTAGAGATGCAAGAGGAGCATGCAGAGGCGCTCTCGAATCTCGTGACGGAGTTACAGGCTTCGATCCAGAAACCGGCCGACCGTCTCGCCAGGGCGTGGACGGATGCGCTGGCTGATCGCGAGGCACTGACGCTTGCTTACGCCAGACTGTTTTTAGGGCCTTTCGAAATACTGAGTCCCCCGTATGCCTCGATGTATCTGGAACCAGAACAGAAACTAATGGGCGAAGTCAGCCGGAACATCGCCCGCGAGTATGCCGAGGCAGGATTGAGCCCGGGTTCCGGGCCCAACGAGGTTCCAGATCACGTCGCGCTGGAGTGGGAATTCATGTATTACCTCACGTACAAATATGCGACTACGGAGGACGCTTCGTGGTTGGCGAAACGGGATCGATTCCAGGCTGAGCACATGCAAACGTGGCTATACAAACTCTCGAAATTGATAGCCGATGCCGACGAGCATGAGTTTTACGGTGAGTTAGCCGAATTCATGACCGGCGTTTTAGACAACTATTGAATGTTGTTGTGGCGTGTCCAAGGGAATTGCCGGAATCGATCGATGCTCGCCACGCAGTTTTCCTCGGGTTCGACAAGCCTGCAGGGTGACGCTCGTGATAATGGTATACATGCCGGGCGAAGGGGCCTTAATTATGTATCTGGCCTACCTGGCGCAATAGCGGCTTAAGAAAACGCCCGGTGTGGCTCTCCTCGACCATCGCTATGTCCTCGGGGGTTCCCTCCGCCACGACAAAACCTCCGCGTATGCCTCCTTCCGGACCTAGATCGATTACGTGATCGGCGCATTTGATGACATCCAGATTGTGTTCCACGATGACGACGGAGTGGCCCTGATCCACGAGCGCGTTGAATGCGCCGAGTAGTTTTCGAATATCGTCGAAATGTAGACCGGTCGTGGGTTCGTCGAAAATGTAGAGGATCCGCTCCTTACGGGTTTTGCCCAGGCGGGAAGCCAGTTTGATCCGTTGCGCCTCCCCGCCCGAGAGCGTATTGGATGGTTGTCCTAAAGAGAGATATCCGAGTCCGATCTCCGACAGCACTTCGAGTTTGCGGGCCAGTTGCCTGTTGTCCTCAAAGAATGAAAGGGCCTCCTCTACGGAGAGCTGGAGCACTTCATCTATGTTTTTCCCGTGATAGTGGATTTCCAGAACGTCCTGCTTGTACCGACGCCCTTTGCAGGCCTCGCACTCCAGAAACAGATCGGCCAGAAACTGCATCTCTACGCGGACGACCCCCTCTCCCTGGCAGGTCTCGCATCTCCCTCCGGGCACGTTAAAAGAGAAATATCCCGGCTTATATCCGCGTATCCGGGCCTGATAGGTCTCGGCGAAAAGCTGGCGGATGATATCGAAGGCTTTTATGTAGGTGACCGGGTTCGATCGCGGAGAACGTCCAATGGGAGATTGGTCCACCAACTCGACGGTATCGATGAGTTGATGTCCGCGTATAGCGTTGTGGGCTCCCGTTCTCGTGTCGCCCGAGTGAATGCCTTTCAACCTCGCCAGCCCGCTGTAGAGCGTGTCGTGAACGAGCGTCGATTTGCCAGATCCACTGACGCCGGTTATGCAGACGATCAATCCGAGCGGTATGCTTACGTCCAGACGCTTGAGATTGTGCTGCCTTGCGTTTTCGATGTGGATAACGTCCCGCTTCTGTATCGGCCGTCTTTTTTCCGGAAGCTCAATGGATGCTCTGCCACTCAGATACGCGCCGGTCAACGACTTCTTGTTCGTCCGTATTAGCGACGGGGCGCCCTCTGCGACGATGTGGCCGCCGTGTCTGCCAGCGCCGGGGCCGAGGTCCACTATATAATCGGCCCGGTTCATCATTACGGCGTCATGCTCGACGACGAGGACCGAGTTGCCGATGTCGCGAAGGTGCTCCAGAATATTGATGAGCCGGTCAGTGTCTCTTGGATGCAGGCCGATCGAGGGTTCGTCGAGAACGTACATCGCCCCGACGAGTGCAGAGCCGAGGGAAGTTGCGAGGTTGATACGCTGACTCTCTCCACCCGAGAGTGTCTGCGAAAGTCTGTCGAGCGTCAGGTAATCCAGCCCGACTTCGACCAGGTACAGCAGCCGCCTCCTGATTTCCTTGAGTATGCGTCCCGCAACGGCCTCCTGATGATCCGACACATGCAGATCATCGAAAAACGACTTGGCATCTGCCGTCGTGAGCTCGCATATCTCACCGATTTGATGACCGCCGACGCGAACATATAACGCTTCCTTTCGGAGGCGAAATCCATGGCAGTCGGAACACGTCGAATAGCCGCGGAAACGGGCGTAAAAGATGCGATAGTGCATCTTGTAATTCTTCTTCTCCAGATACCTGAAGAATCCATAAATGCCCCTGTATTCTCCTTTTCCGTTCCATATCAGTTGCTTTTCTCTATCGGTCAGCCGGAAATAAGGGGCATCGATATTGATTCGCTCGTTTGCCGCGATACGGATCAATGCGCGAAAGTGTTTGCTCCAGGAGTCTGTTCTGAACGGCGCGATGGCCCCCTGCCTGATCGACAACTCCGGATTGGGGACCACGAGATCGGGATCGATCCCGGTCGTACGACCGAATCCCTGACAGGTAGGGCACGCGCCAACGGGAGAATTGAACGAAAAGAGGTGCGGAGTCGGTTCTTCGAAGCGGATACCATCGCGCTCGAAATGCTGACTGAAGGCAAGAGGCGGACCGGAACCCACAGTCTGCGCGATACATTGTCCGCCGCCTTCGCGGAAACACTGTTCCACCGAGTCGGCGATCCGGGATTCGACGTCCAGATCGCCCTTGCAGACGACCAGTCGATCGATGAGCACCATCAGTCTATCCCGTGACGCGCGCACCTGATCGGGCGGAGTCTCGTTCAGGTCGACGACTCTCTCAGGGACACCCTTCTCCCGCTGTTTTTCGGTCGGAATAAGCAGCATGCGAAAGTGTCCCCGTTGCTGAAGAACCTCAAGCTCGGCCCGGACCGTACTCTTCGCATGTGTCGGAAACGGGAAACAGAGATAGAACCGGGTGCCGTCAGAGAGCTCCTTCTGCAACGCTATCGCCACGGAGCGCGGCGATTCCTTCCGGACGATCTCACCGCTGACGGGAGAATAAGTCGTCCCTATTCGGGCAAAGAGAAGGCGGAGGTGGTCATAGATCTCGGTCTGTGTGGCGACGGTCGATCGAGGATTCTTCGAGATCGATTTCTGCTCGATCGCGATAGCCGGCGCAAGCCCCGTGATCAGGTCTACGTCGGGTTTGTCCATACGCTCCAGAAACTGACGCGCGTAGGCACTGAGGCTTTCCACGTATCGTCGCCGGCCTTCCGCATAAATCGTGTCGAAAGCAAGAGAGGATTTTCCGGATCCTGAAGGACCCGTGAATACGATCAGTTTTCCCCGAGGCAGATCCAGATCCAGGTTTTTCAGATTGTTTTGCCGGGCGCCCCGGATCACGATACGGCGATCGGTGTTCTCAGACGCAGTGCGATTCTTCTTCGCGCTGCCTGAGCGCGTAGCTTTTTTTGCCATTCGATCGTTAACGGACGGCGTCCTTGAAATCCAGGGATTGGAATATCCACGAGTTTCCGTTGCAAACCGACGCCGCTCGGGCAGAGATAAATTTCTTGAACGACCGAAGTGGGTCGTGGGTGCCGGGGTTCGCCGAGAAAAATTACTCCGGAAGAGAGATTCCTGACGCGATAGTTTACTTTCAGCCAGATCCGTTCTCGAGGGCGGTAGTCGCCCCTGACAACCCGATCCGAGGAACAGCTCAATTCCGACCGGGGTAGGACGGGTCGCTCGAGTCACAGAACCGGATGGCCGACAAGCGTGAAGGTCGTCGGATCCTCGCCCCTTAGATGATCTTCCTTAATCCATTATTCCTTTTTGGTCTTGCCGCTGCAGCGATTCCGTTCGTCATCCACCTATTCAATTTCCGCAGACCGAAACGTATTGATTTCAGCACGCTCGCATTTCTGCACGAGCTTCAGAAGACCACCATGCAGCGCGTGAGGATAAAGCAGTGGCTGCTTCTCGTGATGCGAACACTAATAATCGCAGCCCTCGTTGTGGCTTTCGCACGGCCTACGTTCCAGGCAGACTTTGCCGGGGCTCTCGGAGGTCGTTCTCGCGCCTCCATGGTCCTGATCGTAGACAACTCCCCATCGATGTTGCTTCGCGACGGATTCGGCGTTTATCTGGAGCAGGCCAGGACGATCGGGTTGGGACTGATAGACCAGATGCAGAATGGGGACGAAATATTCGTCCTTCCGACCATCACGATTTCCTCTGCCTCGGCTGCGTTTCAGGACGAATCCGGGGCAAAGAAAGCGCTGCTGAGTATCGAAGCGGAAAGCGGCCATATGCGGCTTTCTGCGTCGATACGAGAGGCAGCAGCGCTGCTTTCATCGAGCGCAAATCCCAATCGGGAAATCTATTTACTGAGCGACTTGCAGGCCTCGACGCTTATCGATTCGGTGGAGGTGGAGCTGCCCGTCGACACTCGGGTATTCCTGATACCCGTCGGAGAAAGGGAACACGACAATATCGCCGTCTCCGGACTCAGCGTACTGAGCAGAATTCTGGCCGAAGGACAGGTAGTGAGAATGGTGGCAACGCTCGCAAACCATGGTAAGCGATCCGTCTCGGACCTGGTCGTATCGGTCTACCTCGATGACAGTCGGGTGGGACGCGCTACAACCGACCTGGGGCCCGGCGAAGTTGTTAGGGTTCCGATCTCCGTAACGCCCAGGAAGACAGGCTGGCTCAAAGGGCGCATCGAGATAGATGATGGCGAATTCGCAAGCGACGACAGTCGTCGGTTCACTCTTTTCGTCCCCGAGGAGAGAAAAATCCTAATCGTCGTCGGCCGCTCGGCTCGTACCGAATACGTCGAACTGGCACTCTCCGAATCACTCACCGGGTCCAGAGTGAGATTCGACGTCCGACGTATCGATGAATCTCAACTTGCCGGCGTGCCCCTGGGAACGTACGATACCGTTATTATGTCCGGCGTCGTGGATCTATCGAGCGGAGAACGGACCTCTCTTACACGATACGTTGAAGCGGGAGGTGGGCTTCTCGTATTTCCCGGAGACGAAATCGTCGTTTCAGATTACAACGATCTCTTTGAGAAGCTTAATGGGGGGACGCTTGCCGGTCCGATGCAGGCTTCAGGCGATCGCGTTTCCGTCGCCGGCTTTGAGCGGATCGATGTGGAACATCCACTCTTCGAGGGGATGTTCGAAGAATTACCGGCTGGACGCGTGCCGACACTCGAGCAACCGGATTTCTACCGCCTCATGCTTTATTCGCCAGGATCCGGAAATGAGCAGACGCTCGTCCATCTGTCGGGAGACTGGCCTTTTCTCCAGGAAATCCGATCCGGTCTGGGCAGCCTTCTGCTTTTCGCCGTTGCCCCGGAAGAGTCGTGGAGTGATTTTCCAGTCAGGGGGCTGTTTATTCCGCTTTTGTACCGATCCATTTACTATCTGTCTGCCGGCGGCTCGGTGACGGGTGAAGAATTCAGTGCCGGTGCGGCGGGCAGGCTTCGCCTGACCGGGATCCCGGAAGATCAGCCGATCGTCATCGAGTCCGAAACGGGGGAAAGTTATATACCCGATCTCCGGCGCGTTCCGGGAGCTTTGCTTGTTTCGATCGATGCCGGCTTTCTGAAACCCGGCTTTTTTGAGGTCAGGAAAGGGGAACACGTACTTCGACGTGTCGTGGTCCACCCGGTCCCGGAGGAGTCCGACCTCGAATCACTGACTCCGGATGAGGGCATCGCATCACTTTCGGCGGCCACAGGACGGCAGGTTGTCAAACTCGATCTTGTGAATGCCGAACAGGACCAGCTACAAGTCCGCCTCGAGTCTGCGAGGACGGGTGTCGAGCTCTGGAACGTCTTTCTGATGCTCGCGTTGGTTACGCTGATGGCAGAAATGATAATTGAAAAAAAGTGGCGTCCTGAGGCGGCCTAAACGGTTACCGAAGACCTACTGAACATATCTCGTTACGAAAGTGCTCGCTGCTCTGCACACGATACTGGTCCTCGCATTTGTCGGAGTCACCGCACTGCTGCTCTGCCTGACGGTTATGCAGCGAATCAGGATTCGTCGGGTCAGAATGACATGGCGTACAGGGCGCGTCAAAAGACTACCGATCTGGCCCATACTTTTTATTGGCGTGGTCGCGGTCTTCCTGGTATACGCACAGAACATGTTTCCGGTAGTTCGAATTTCCGTTTTCGTCGGTTACCTGTTCGGTGGCATCCTCTGGTTCGTAGCTGTTTTACTCTCATCGACGAGCGTAATCACTGATTACGGTATCGTTCCGGAAATTGGAAGAGCCGGCGAAGCCATCGCATGGGGTCAGATCTCGGATTATTTTGAGGTGCCAGACGGCAGGCGAACCTTTTTCGTCTTCATTTATGAAGATCTTCTCGGCGTACGTCGCCGCCTGGAATTGGCCGTCCCGGCCATCGAAGTAGACCGCTTTCGAAGCATAGTCCGTCCAAAGCTGGAAGCGCGCATCGAGTATGCGGTTCAGCAGTTTGAGGAATCGAAAGCACTGGAAAAATGATCGAGCCACCGGCACCGCGGTTTCAGGTAACGTTAAACGGGTCTAATCTCCGAGGTCGATAGGAACGTCTTTGTATAGCACGCAGCTTCCCGACAGGGAGTCGGCAATTCTGGTGGGTGTGATAAAGCCCGGTGATGCTCCCTGGGAGGTGGAAGATTCGCTCGACGAACTCCAGTTATTGACCGATACGGCAGGTGCCGACGTCAGCGATCGGATCGTCCAGAAGATCAGTCAGATAAGCGCATCTTTCTTTATCGGTAAGGGAAAAATCTCCGATCTGAAACAACTCGTTTCGAGACGAAAGTCGGATCTGGTCATTTTTGATGACGATTTGTCTCCCATTCAGATCAGAAATCTGGAACGAGAGCTCAAATGCAAACTTTTGGATCGTTCCGCTCTGATTCTGGACATTTTTGCCGGCCACGCGCGGACCGCTACGGCGAAGACACAAGTAGAATTGGCCCAGTTGGAGTACCTGCGAACGAGGCTGACCCGGCAGTGGACCCATCTCAGCAGGCAGAAGGGGGGTATAGGGACGAAAGGCCCCGGAGAAACGCAGATCGAAACCGATCGGCGGATGATCGGACAAAGGATTGCTTTGCTGAAAAGCCGCCTGGAGAAGATTGATCGCCAGCGAATCACGCAGCGAAATCGAAGAAAGGATTTCACACGCGTCTCGATGGTCGGCTACACGAACGCCGGTAAATCGACGCTGATGAATGCACTGGCCGGCGTTGAGGTGCCGGCTGAAGATCGACTCTTTGCCACCCTTGATACCACCACGAGGCTCATCTATATCGCCGATAACAAACAGGTCTTATTCTCCGACACCGTCGGGTTCATTCGGAAACTGCCGCACCGTCTCATCGAGAGTTTCAAGAGCACACTCGACGAAGTGCGCGAGAGTGACGTGTTATTGCATGTCGTCGACGCCGCGCATCGACGGAGCGATGATCAGAGGCGGGTCGTCGAGGAGACGCTCAAGGAAATTGATGCCAACGGAATACCCACGCTTCTCGTCTTCAACAAAATCGAAGCGCTGGAAGACCCGAACCAGGTCCGCATACTCAGGCAGGAGCATCCGGATGCCGCCCTCGTATCGGCACTGCGAGGCATCGGTCTTTCCGAATTGAAAACGAAACTTCTCTCCGTTATTGAGAACGATTTCACGGACAGAATTCTCTACTTGCCGGTCGAGGATCAACGCGCCCTGTCCCACCTCAGAAAAATTGGCGAAGTGATCGCCGAAGATTACATGTTTGCCCGACTCGATAACGAGGAGGAGGCACGAGCTGTTGTGCGGCTGCACTATCGGGCTGCTCCAAAGTTCAAAAAAAACCTGGAATCCCTGGTGGAGAGATACAAAGACTTCAATCCCATACCGATCGATGTGGAAAAAGCACCGGATAAGACGGAAGCGTAATCTCCCCGGCGGCGGATATACTTTTACACGCTTGCAGTTGCTTCTCGAAATCAGGGCCCGTTCACGCTACCTGAAAGCGCCCTGTAGCCGCCTGTAAACGGGCGAATCAAGGCGTGAGGAGCAATTTTTGGTACAATCAAATGAACGACGAACAACACAGAGTGGCCCGTGTACAGGCGCTACCCACCGGGCCGGGTCTATTTTTCGCCCAGCGGCGTTAGCAGACGCTTATGTAACGTTGTTACACTGCGTATCTTCTGCCTTGCTCGACAAAAAAATCGACACCGGCTCCGCGGTTTCAGGTAGCGTTAACGGGCCCTTGTAAATTGCCTTCGGGATCGGACACATGTGTCGAGAATTTGGGTCAGCGGACGGTTAAAAGGACGCAACAGAAAGAATTGTCGCCTGAATGGCGAAACGGCACACGGATTGCGCGTATAACTCAAGGCAAGAGTAAGAGACAAAATGTCAATGGTTTCCTGAAAAGAATGACTGTTGAAGCGCTCATAAGCACCACAACGCCGCCTCTCAAGCGAGTCGATACGGCCGAGTATGCTCTCGGTCTGATGATGGAATTGCATGTACGTCATCTCCCCGTAATCGACGATGACCGACACGTGATCGGCCTTTTCTCTGAAGAGCAGATGCTCGATGCCTCCGGCCCGGCGGCTCTGATGGAATCGCTTCTGGGACCCGAACCGATTACGGTGAGCCCGAATGCGCACGTGTTCGAGGTTACGAGCGTCATGTTGGAGCACAACCTTACGACCGTTCCGGTAGCCGACGAGAAAGGCAATTACATCGGGCTCGTACGGAGAAATGATCTGTTCGAGTGGTTCGCCCGGATGCTCGCCACGCACGAGCCCGGTGCCATTCTGTCCATAGAAGTTGAGGAAAGGGACTACGCCCTATCACAACTCATTTATGCCATCGAACAGAACGACGTCCGCGTTCTGTCGCTGACCTCAGAGCCTTCGGAGCTTCACCCTGACAGGATATGTGTCACGCTCAAGCTGAACACGAAAGATGCCTCACGGGTCCGCCATCTCCTCGAGCATCACGGCTATCGGGTGGTCGCGGCATTCGGAGAAGACGAGGACGAGCAGGATCTCGCCGATCGTGTCCAGGAATTCATGCGCTATCTGGAATTCTGAATCTCGATAGCATCCGGTGGACACCCGGGTATGTCGCCGTTACGATCATTCCGTTTCACGCTCCTATAAGCAGGAGATCTTCCATGAGAACAGAGAGCTTCTACTTGGCGTATTAACGTGTCAACAGGCCCTAGGTCGAACTGTAGAAATTTCAATTCCGACACCAGGTTCAGATAGACGCCGTAAATGAAAGAAAAAGACAAGTCCTCAGGGCAGTACGAAGCCAGTAATATCCAGGTGCTGGAGGGTCTAGAAGCCGTCAGAAAACGTCCGGCGATGTTCATCGGGGATGTTGGAATGCGCGGTCTACACCACCTGGTATACGAGGTGGTTGACAATTCCATCGACGAGGCGCTGGCCGGATATTGTACACGGATCGACGTAACAATCAACAAGGACGGTTCGATCACGGTTCTGGATAACGGTCGCGGCATACCCGTTCTCGAGCATCCGATAGAGAAACGCTCGGCGCTCGAGGTTGTCATGACGACCCTTCATGCCGGCGGAAAATTCGACAAGGACACGTACAAGGTATCCGGGGGATTGCACGGTGTCGGCGTTTCCTGCGTGAACGGACTCTCGTCAAGACTGGAAGCGACCGTTTCGCGCGACGGCTACGTCTGGAAGCAGGTCTATAAGAAAGGTAAGCCGGATACCGGTGTCGAGAAGGGAAGAAAACTCGAAGAGGGAGAAGACACGGGTACGGTCATCCAGTTCTGGCCGGACGAGAGCATATTCCTGACGACCGAATATCGCCTCGACACGCTTTCGGAGCGGTTGAGGGAGCTCGCGTATCTGAATCGGGAGGTGTATATCTCCATCGAAGACCGCCGCGATCCAGACGATCTGATCCGGGAGGAATATCATTTTGAGGGGGGAATCGTCGAATTCGTCGACTACCTGGACGAGACCCGCACTCCGATTCACGAGGATACGATCTACCTCGCTGATTCCAGATCGGACGTGCCGGTCGAACTCGCAATGCGCTACAACACCGGCTATACGGAGAACGTTCTCTCGTTCGTCAACAACATTAACACGCACGAAGGGGGAACGCACGTTTCCGGATTTCGGCGCGCCCTGACGAGAACGCTCAAGCACTACGCGGAGGCCAACAATCTCCTTAGAAACGTCAAGGTCGATCTGTCCGGGGACGATTTCCGGGAAGGAATCACGGCGATCCTGTCGATCAAGGTTGCCGAGCCCCAGTTCGAGGGGCAGACCAAGACGAAACTCGGCAATTCCGAGGTCCAGGGAGCCGTTGAATCACTGGTCGGTCAGAAATTGAAGGATTGGCTCGACGACAATCCGAAGAGCGCCAGGCGGATCGTCGATAAGGTTGTCCTGGCGGCCCAGGCCAGGGCCGCGGCTCGCAAGGCAAGGGAGCTCGTTCAGCGCAAAAGCGTGTTTGGAAGCGGAGGTCTTCCCGGTAAACTGGCAGACTGCGCTTCGAGGAACGCCGAGGAGTGCGAAATCTATCTGGTGGAGGGCGATTCGGCCGGCGGATCAGCCAAACAGGCCCGGGATCGCCATTTTCAGGCGATTCTCCCTCTCAGAGGTAAGATCCTCAATGTGGAGAAAGCCCGTCTTGACAAGGTCCTGGCGAACGAGGAGATCAAAAACATCGTCACCGCTCTCGGAACGGGGATCGGAGGCTCGTCGGAGGATTTCGATCTCGGCAAACTGAGGTATCACAAAGTGATCGTGATGACGGACGCAGACGTGGATGGCGCGCACATTCGGACGCTGCTCCTGACGTTTCTCTATCGCCAGATGAGGCCGCTCGTCGAGAACGGTCACATCTTCGTAGCTCAGCCCCCTCTGTTCAAGGCCAAGAAAGGCAAGCAGGAGGCTTACGCCTGGTCCGAGGAGGAACTCACGAATATCACGGAGAGTTTTTCTGAAGACGGTCGAGGGAAGCTTCACGTGCAGCGCTATAAAGGCCTCGGTGAAATGAATCCCGAGCAGCTCTGGGAAACGACCATGGATCCCGAGAGGCGTATGTTGCAGCTGGTGACGATCGAGGATGCAGCGGCCGCGGACAGGATCTTCAGCACACTGATGGGTGATTCCGTAGAACCGCGGCGCAAGTTCATCGAGCGAAACGCCAAGTATGCCACGATAGACGCGTGATGGGTCTTCCCATGGCCGGACCGGACTTATCCATTATCGTTCCCGTCTTCGACGAAGAGGATTCTATTCCAGAACTAGTGGACCGTATCCGGTCGGTCTGCGACGGCGCCGGTTTCACTTTTGAGGCATTCCTGATCGATGACGGCTCGACGGACGACTCCTGGGAAGTGATCGAGACGATGAATGAGAGGGATTCCCGATTCGCGGGAGTCCGTTTTCGTCGCAATTACGGAAAATCAGCCGCCCTCGCGGTCGGCTTCCGGAAAGCCCGTGGGCGATACGTGATAACGATGGACGCCGATCTGCAGGACGATCCGTCAGAAATACCGGGCCTGATTGCGCTCCTTGAAACGGGATACGATCTGGTCAGCGGGTGGAAAAAGAAAAGGCACGATCCACTTTTCAAGAAAATTGCCAGCCGCTTATTCAACTTTGTGACGCGGATTATTACGCGGATTCCATTGCACGATTTCAACTGTGGTCTGAAGGTCTATCGTAGGGATGTCGTGAAGCATGTCCATGTCTACGGTGAGCTGCACCGGTACGTACCGGCTCTGGCCAAGTGGGAGGGATACGACCGCATCGCCGAAAAGGAAGTCCAGCACCATGCCCGAAAATTCAGTCGAACCAAATTCGGTCTGGAACGATATCTCAGGGGATTTCTGGATCTGCTGAGCGTCTTTTTTATGACCCGTTTTGCCGTGCGTCCCATGCACTTTTTTGGATTTTTCGGGACGCTGGCCTTTATCGGCGGATTTATCGTCAGCCTCTGGATATCCATCGACAAGCTTTTCTTTGGCCATCCGATTGGCGACAGGCCACTGCTTCTTTTCGGCGTGATGATGATTCTCGTCGGTATTCAGATGTTTTCCATCGGCCTGATAGGGGAGATGATCGTTGTTCCGCGCATGAAGCGCCCCGACGCCTATGACGTCGCGGACGAGCACATCCCCCAAACGTTTTCGAATCTCTGATCCATGTCCGCGGACGAGCGCAGAGAGCGGGTGGCCCTGATCGGGCCACATCCACCGTACAGGGGAGGAATCGCTCACTTTACCGAGCGCCTCGGGGCGCACCTCACAGAGGCCGGACTGTCGGTATTTCCGGTGTCGTTTTCACGTCTGTATCCGGATCTGCTGTTTCCGGGTCAGAGCCAGTATGAGGAGAGCTCCGTGGCGAGGGAGGGGCCCGAATGCCTGATCGATTCGGTCAATCCCTTTTCATGGAGAAAGACCGCCAGGACGATAGTCAGTGACGGGGCAGACGCGGCAATATTCATGTACTGGATGCCGTTCTTCGCTCCGGCGATGCGTTCGATTGCAGGGTATCTTCGCGCGAAGGGTGTCGGGACGATCGCCGTCGTCCATAATGCCGTACCGCATGAGCGGCACCCGGGTGATAAAAAGTTATCGCGAGCCTTTCTGAGAAAATGTGATGTTGCGATCGTGCTTTCGAAAAATGTGGGAAACGACGTAAAAGAACTGGTACCTGAGGCTCGGATTTGCTTCGCACCACATCCCGTCTACGACCAGTTCGGCGCTCGAATAGACGGCGCGACGGCCAGGCGGATGATCGGTCTACGGGAGGACCACAAGGTTCTGCTGTTTTTTGGGATGATCCGGCGTTACAAGGGGCTTCACGTCCTGATTGATGCTTTTCCGTCCGTTGTGAACCTCTTTCCGGAGGCCAGACTTGTGGTCGCTGGAGAGTTTTATGACGATGTGGAATCTTACCGCGCGCAGATCGAAAGTCTCTCAATATCGGACTATGTAATCCTGACCGAAGAGTACGTGCCGTCTGATCGGGTGGCCGTCTATTTTTCGGCCGCCGACGTCGTTGTTCAGCCGTATTTAAGAGCGACGCAGAGCGGCGTCGTTCAAGCGGCTTTCAATTTTGAGAAGCCCGTGATTGTCACGGATGTGGGTGGTCTGGCAGAAATCGTCGGAGACACGTCAGCCGGAATCGTGGTCCCCCCCGGCGATGACGAAGCCCTGACCGCGGCCATCTTGCAGTTCTTCTCCGAAGACATGAGACCGACGCTCGAAGAAGGCGTGCGGCGGGCTCGCTCTTTGTCGACATGGACGAAGTACGTCGACATCATCCGGGGTGAATTGAAAAGAGACTGAATGCATTATGATCCGATAAAAGATCGATTTGGTGACCTGGTAGCCGGCCACTCGTTGTTGACCAGACTGTTTTTCAGCGTGCTGCAGCTTTTCTTTCTGAGGGCCTGGTACGTGCGCCGGGAATTGAAAAGACAACTACGGGCCCGCGCAGGAAAGGGTGTCATCCGTGTGCTCGATGCCGGGACCGGCTTCGGACAGTTCTCGTACTGGATCGCAAGAAAGTTTCCGTTTGTCCGAATCCGGGCCGTCGACATCAAGCAGGATTATCTGGACAGGGCATCCGACCTTTTCGAAGAGATGGGGCTCTCGGAAAGGGTGGAATTTGCGATAGACGACCTGACGGCGCTCGCCGCCCGGGGACCTTTTGATCTCATTCTGTCGGTGGATGTGATGGAACACATCGAAGAGGATGAGGCTGTGTTCCGTCATTTCGCAAGGGTCCTGGCTCCCGGAGGGGTGGTGATCATCAACACGCCCTCGGATCTTGGAGGCTCGGATGTGCACGGATCAGACGAAGAGAGTTTTATCGGCGAACATGTCCGACACGGGTACAACCGGGTCGAGCTCGTCGAGAAACTCCGCAGTGCCGGACTCAAAACCTCCCATGCGTTCTACACCTACGGCCGCTCCGGTTCGTTAGCCTGGCGCGTACTCATCCAGGTGCCGATGAGAATGCTGAGCCTGAGTTGGGCATTCGTGGCGATTCTGCCCTTCTACTACGTGCCTGTCCTGCCGCTTGGGCTGCTGCTCAACTGGCTGGACATGAGACGCCCCAACGAGAGCGGAACAGGGCTGTTGGTCGTTGCGGAGAAGGAGGATTTCTGATCCCGGCTCTTCCGGTTCGCGTCGAAACGCCGTATTTTAAAAGGGCACCTCTTTTGTTTTAGTGCCCACCCGCGTTGTCGGCCTCTTTCAGGTACTCCAGGGAGAATAGTGCCGACGAAACGTGCTGATTTTAGCCAACGCCATTTAACTGCAGGCAGTCGTGCAGACGAAATATGTGTTTGTAACCGGCGGCGTCACTTCGTCACTCGGTAAAGGGATAATTTGTGCCTCGCTGGGCAGACTTCTGGAGGCGCGTGGCTTCAGGGTCACGATTCAGAAGTTCGATCCATACATCAACGTCGATCCGGGTACGATGAATCCGTACGAACACGGAGAAGTGTACGTGACGGACGACGGCGCGGAGACCGACCTGGACCTCGGTCATTACGAGAGATTTCTGGGCGTCCCTATGAGTCAGGCGAATAACGTAACGACGGGGCGCGTCTATCTCGAGGTCATCACGAAAGAGCGGGCCGGGGCGTATCTGGGAAAAACCGTACAGGTCGTCCCCCACATCATCGACGAAATAAAGATGTGGATGCTCAGGCTGGGAGAAACGGGTGACTACGATGTGGTGATTACGGAGATCGGTGGCACCGTTGGTGACATCGAGGGGCAGCCCTACATCGAGGCGATGCGTCAGCTCCGCTACGAACTCGGCGCGCGGAATACCCTGAACATACATCTGACGCTCGTTCCGTATCTGGAAGCAGCCGGAGAGGTAAAGACGAAACCCACACAGCACTCGGTCAAAATGCTGCTTTCGTTAGGGCTTCAGCCGGACGTCCTCGTTTGCCGAGCCGATCGTCCCATCAGCGATGACGTCCGTCGAAAGCTGGCCTTGTTCTGCAATGTCGAGCAACGCGCGGTCATCGCCTCTTGCGACGCCGAATCGATTTACGAGGTTCCCCTTCTGATGAAGGAGGAAGGTCTCGATGAAATCGTCGTCGAACGGATGCATATGAATGAAGATTTCCAGGTTCGAGACGAGAACATCAAGAGCCTGGACGGATGGATTCGTTTTCTGAAGCAGATAAAAGATCCCGCTGCGACCTTAAAAATCGCACTCGTCGGCAAGTACGTGGAGCACCAGGATGCTTACAAGTCCATCTGCGAGAGCTTTATCATGGCCGGTGCTGCCCAGGGCGTCCGCGTGGACCTCCGTGCCACGCTGTCGGAACATATCACGGCCGATAACATCGCAGCGCAGCTGGAGGGTATTTCGGGGGTGCTCGTTGCCCCGGGGTTCGGTGAGAGAGGGATTGACGGCAAGCTGGAAGCAGTACGTTATGCGAGGGAGAATGACCTGCCATTTTTTGGTATCTGCCTCGGAATGCAGTTGATGGGGACGAGTAGTGAGGAACACGGAGGCTACGTGGGATTGGGGTGGGTAGATGCATCGGTCGTGCGAATCGTCCGCAGGTCCAGTGCCCTGAAAATCCCTCACATGGGATGGAACACTGTTGAGGCCATAGCAAATCACGCCGCTCTCAAGAATCTTCAAAAAGAACCGCTCAACTATTACTTCGTACACAGCTACCACATGAAGCCGCAAGACACGGACGTGGTTCTAGCTACAGTGAAGCATGGTTCCCCACTTACCGCGATCATTGGACGTGACAACATTCTCGGCGTCCAGTTTCACCCGGTCAAATGCTGGAAATTATCGAGCGGGAACGCGCTTGTTCTGACTTTACAGTATGGAAACTTGGCTCCAGTCCGAAAGAGCATCAAGAAATGCTAGATCGGCAATGGATGATCGACCGGGAAGATCGGCGAGACGATGAAATGCGTTCCCGCGAGGATCGGCGAGATGCAGAGCAG
>JACZYK010000252.1 GCA_022571135.1 Bacteroidota bacterium | reverse complement strand
CGATATGGTATGGTGCAAAAACCCGGACCCTCTCTGGAAACAACTCTCGGCCTTCAGTTATACGGCCACGGGGGTCGAGCGAGCCGACTTCTTTTTCGGAGGCCCGAAGGGGGCCGGTGTGATAGCCCACTTCATCGCAGACCGGCGCCGAAAGACCATGCGTCGATTCGATGTCACTTACCTACCTCGAATTCAAGCCGGGATGATCTATTCCGGAGACACCGAGACCACCCGACAGGTGTGCGAAGAGGCGGCGTCGCTTCTGGATCGCAGAGCCGAAACACATTTCGGAAGCCGGCTGCACGAAGGACGGAACGAGGAGAGTTGCGAGTGGAGCATTGCTCTGGCGATGAGCCGCCTCGACCTGCCCATATTTCACTGGTACCAGGGGCAGAACACTCCCCAGATGGACTACGTCGACGGATTTGTTCGACATGATCGCGATTTCGAGAAAGTATCGTGCCTGTACAACAACGATCGATTCGTCCATGAACTCAGAGGTATACCCAACAAAATGATCCGCGATCTGTGCATTCGTTTCTTCTCGGCTCTGCCGGGTAAAGGGGATCATATGTGGATCACTCCATACGTCCTCCATTTCGGATGGCTGCGTTACAAGAAGACCTATTCGGAGTTTGCCGACCTACTCTGGAACCGGGCCGTCATAAAGGCCAAAACGGAGACGGATCCCACGCCCATCCCCGCGCATAGCTGACAATCAACTTCGCGAGGCAAGATGCCAGAGGTAGAGTATCTCGTCCGAGTAGTTGATTCCGTACGCAAGGATTACGGCCAACAGCATGTTTATGGGATTGATCATCCACACGATAACAGCCGATAGTACACTACACCGGGAGACTTTTAGAAGATCGAAGGCAGTGCGCACCGTAGACCACATCGCCGTACCCAGCCAGGCGGGTACCAGAAGGGTCAGCCATTTCAGCGCGAGTGCCGGTTCCAGCGTGTTCAGTGACATCGCTACAGGAAGCAAGACCAGAAGCTGCCACCGAGGCCAGACCGCCAACATGAGTGCCTGACTGGGCAGAAGAGGTGCACGGCGGGAGGTGACCATCATCCAGATCCCCATCCAAACCGACATCGCCAGTAGTGATATCGACCCGAGAAGGACGATCGGAAGGAAAGGCCTCGACAAGATGGAGGTCATTGCAAAGTGCACGGAAGGAGACAGAATCCGGGCGACGTGCAAAACCGGCTCAGTGTCGGAAACCGTCGTCAGAACCAACGATCCCAGAATCCCTACGGAAAGCCCGACAGTCGTCAGCAGAGCAGTAGAGATGATAGGAAGAACTTCCCGGGCGTCTCTGACTGCGTTTCGGAAAAACCCGTGCGCGAAGAAGTAGCGGGGCGCCATGTATCGAAACCGGGGAGAGGAAGCGTACAGAATTCCGACCGTCAGGATCAGCATCCATCCGAACAGGATCAAAAGCGGAAAAGACTTTTCTTCCGACTCGGACGAACCGAAGGCGAAGACTGTCTGTCCTCCCCCGAGAAAACCCTCCAGAACCTGCATGGACGGTCGCCTTCTCCCGGCCGCGTCGTGTAGACCATAGTGACGTCCGTATACGTCCCGTGAACCCTTTGCATCGATGTCGGGGCGGTTATAGAAGTCGCGCCAGCGATGCACGAACGCAACGGTCCCACCGCGCTTCCCATCCAGCGCAGAGAGAGAACGCTCAAGCCTTCGCGCTTGTCTTTCCTCCGAATGCGGGATATTCAGGCCGTATTTCGCCGTCGGGTCCACCCAGGATCCTATTGAAGCCAGACCGACCGGTGTGTCTCTTTTCTCGCGAAATTTCCCAAGACGTTGCAACGGATTTTCGACATCCAGCACATCGAGAAGTACAAAATCGACCGATTCAGAGCAGGCATCGTCATCAGCAAAAGACCCCACGTAGTAGAATTTCTGGTCGGATCGGGCTCCCGATCCCGCTGTCACACCGTCGAAATAGACGCATGCGGCCTCGTCAGATACGTCAGCTCTGACGGCTAGTCCGATAGGCCCTGCCGAAGTATGGTTTCGGCCGATTTGGATGAGATCCCGGAGAATAGAGGAGGCGTAGGCTGTGGAATCGACCAGTCGGGAGGCAGAATATTCGTACAGAGGAAGCTCACGATACAATACGATTCCGAACGAGTCGGCTGCGACGAGCAGTGAGGAATCCGTGATCGGCCCCGTGCGGACAGCTTTAATCCCGGCCGCCCGCATGTCCTGAAGATCTATTATCCCATGCTCGGCGGAGTCCGGCATCCGCCACACTACCCCGAGAACGTCCTCCTGAGCCCGAACATCCGGCCCGGCCTGTAACACAAGGAAAACGGATAAGAGAATTTTCTTCACGTGCTAAAGGTCGTAACTCGGTGGTGAAATATACTGACCTGCTTCGATGATCTGGATGTGGTCAGAAGTGAAAGGCGCCGGGTCTGTTAACGGCGAAGCCGCGTCCATTGGATGCGGCTTTCACCGTACCGAACCAAATTGACATAGATCGTACCAGCAGCCACGAGGTACGCTGTGTATATCACGGCCTCGCTCAGGGGGCCTATACAACGGGACTGGAGATCCCGTATGGAGTCTGGTTCGCTGTCAGTTTCATTTTTCTCGTGGACCGGAATCCCTTTCGGAGAAAGGCTTCCGGTGGCTATGAATCCTCTTACCCACCCATTAGGGCCTGTTAACGCTACCTGAAACCGTCCTGGAGGTGGCCATTTTTTGTCCAGCAAGGCAGAAGACATGCGGTATCAGTATTACATAAGCTTCTGACAACGCCGCTGGGCGAAAAAATTGACCCGGCCCGGTGGTTAGCGCCTGTAAACGGGCCACTCTGTGTTGTTCGTCGTTCATTTGATTGTACCAAAAGTCTGTACTCACCGCTTGATTCGCCCGTTTACAGGTAGTGTTAACAGACCCTAGTCCATCATTTTCCTTAAAAACGCCGGGACCTCCGTATCTCCTTTCAGTATTCTTTCCGAATCCTGAATCTCGTCCGCTTTCATCAGGCGAACGGTGGCAGACTCGGCTTCCGCGCCGTCACCCCCCGAAGAATCGACTGAAACCGGCGCCGATCTTCTCTGAAATGCCGGGACGTCCAGCTGTTTGAGGTTTTCCTCGCCTTTGTATCCGTGAATCGGTGTGCTCGGCTGAAGCGGGACCGTGCGGCGCCGAGGTTGTTCAACAGAACCAACCACGAGTCGAGTATCGAATCCCGTTGCGATCACGGTGATTCGCAGATCATCTTCCATCGCATCGTCAATGACGGTTCCGAATATCACCTCGACATCCTCTCCGGCTTCTTTCTGGATGATGCTCGTCGCCGCGGTGGCCTCACGTATCCCGAGGGACCGACCAGCCGTGATGTTGACGAGAACATTCTTCGCCCCGTGAATGGACAATCCGTCGAGTAGTGGACTCGATAGCGCCTCGGTCGCAGCGCGTTCGGCCCGGTTCTCACCCGACGCCGTCGCCGCTCCCATGAGCGCGGTGCCTCCGTTGCGCATCGTGGTTTTAACGTCCGCGAAGTCCAGGTTTATCAACCCGTGGACCGTGATCAGATCACTGATACCCCGTGTCGCGTTGTAGAGCACCTCGTCCGCCATGACGAATGCATCGACGAGCGTAGTGTTGGCTTCCGAAATATCGAGCAGACGCTCATTCGGAATAACGATGAGCGTGTCGATATTCTGTCTCAGAAGCGAAATACCGGCCTCGGCAATCTGTGTTCGGCGCTTGCCTTCGCATTCGAACGGCTTGGTCACGATTGCGACCGATAGAACGCCTAATTCCTTTGCGATCGCCGCCACGATCGGGGCACCGCCGGTGCCCGTACCACCGCCCATGCCAGCCGTAATGAACACCATATCGAAACCGCGAATGGCCTCTTCGATTTCAAGCCGATTTTCCTCCACTGCCTCCGCTCCGATGCTCGGCCTGGCGCCGGCTCCGAGACCTTTGGTCAGGTTTGAACCGGCCTGCACCTTATTCGGCGCAAGATTGGCGGCAAGAGCCTGTGAATCGGT
>JACZYK010000251.1 GCA_022571135.1 Bacteroidota bacterium | reverse complement strand
ATCCGCCTGGGCGAGCGCGGCACCGTGCCCGAGATCATCGACCTGTTGGCGTAAGCGGCTTTCGATCTCTATTCCCGCCGCAACGGTCAGCGGTCGACGCGCTGCCGCAACCAGCCGTAGAAAAACCGCTCCTGCGTCGCTTTGTTCTCGGCGATCGATACGTAGCGGGCTCCCTGCAGGCAGTTCAGCCCGGCGACGAGCACGTCGAGGCCTTCCTGGCCGCGGCGACCTCCAAAGGCACGCAGCGCGCCCAGCGTTTGATCGCCGACGCCGCCGTCGACGTCGATGTCGGCGTAGTGGGCGCCCCGATCGTCATCCCCCAGTTCGTCGCCCCGCCGGGATCGGCCGGGGTCATTCACGAAGCCGCCTTCGAGGCGGAGAGTGTGCGCGACAGCCTTTTCTAACGGGGTCATGGGGCGTCGTCAGCCGACACAGCGATGGCATTACGACCACAGTGCTGGCATAATGCCAGCATGCCTGTCCAGATCACCATTCGCAACGTCCCGAAGAAGGTACGGGACGAGCTCGCGTCGCGCGCCGCGCTCGAAGGAAAGTCGATGCAGGAGTTCCTGCGTATCGAGCTCGAACGGCTCGCCCATCAACTGCTCGTATTTCTTTCGCTGGGCGGGGGTCAGCACGCTGAGCAACTCCTTGATGGCTTCCTGACGGGCCTTTTCGATCTTTTCGCGCAATTCCTTTTCAACCTCTTCGCTCTTTTCTTTGAGTGCTTCCTTCTGGGCGTCGGTGATTCCGAGCGCTTCGGCGACCGTATCGCTGCCGAAGGAGCCGGTTGTGCCGCGGCGCCGCACGCTCTGCTGAAAGTTGATCTGCTTCAGCCGGTCTCGCTGATGGGGTAGCAAAACCTTGTCGATTTTCACTTGGGCCGCTTCGTTTTGCTCCCGAATCTTCTCGCGAAGCCCCTCAAACGCGCTGCGCCGCTCGTCACTGGGCAGATCGCGCAGGCCGGAGAACAGGTCGCGCATTGCGTTGCGGCTCTCCTCCTGAATTTTCTTGATATCGGCGATCTGATCGTCGACCAGATCGAGTTCCTTCTGCACCTGCTCCAGCCCCAGCAGGCCGCCCGCTCCGCCGAAACCGCCAAATCCGCCTCCTCCGAAACCGCCGCCGCCGAAACCACCGCCGCGGCCGGCTCCCAGTGCGCTCCAGAGAAGGATTGGAAGAATGCCGCTGCTTCGACGATAGTGTCGGCCGCCGCCGCCATGTTTGCCTCGATTCCGGAACCCAGAGATAATGGAGTAAAGGATGAAACCGATGATCAAGATGCCCGCTAGAGGTCTCGGTTCTGACTTACGCCTTCTCGGAGCAACCTCGTCTGCCGTAAACTCTCCCGACGAAGCGCGCATGACCGCGTCGGCGCCGGCCCGGAGTCCGTCGAAGAACTGTCCCTGCTTGAATCTGGGAATCATGACGTTTCGCACGATGCGTCCGGCAATCACGTCCGGGATGGCCCCTTCGATTCCGTAGCCCGTGGCGATATAGGCCTTACTCTCCTGACGCGACAGCAGAATCACAACGCCGTTATCTTTATCGGCCTGACCCACCTGCCACTTTCGGCCGAGCTCGAAAGCATAGTCGGATACGGGTGCTCCACCCAGATCCTTGAGCGTAACGATGATTATCTGCGTGGAGGTCGTGTCGGCGAATCCGGCCAGCCGCCTCGCGAGATCGAGCTCTTCAGCAACCGCGAGAAAGTCTCCACGATCCGTAACCCACTGCCCCGTCGGCTCGATTACGCGTACCTGTTGTCCCGATGCCGACATCGCCACAATCGACAGCAAAACGGTCAGGATGGTCTTCCTAAGAGCTTTCAGCACTGTATAATGCTCCGTGTCTCGTTCGGTAAAATCCGGGCAGGCAGAAAAGCCTTAGTTGAATTCCACTTGCGGCGCCTTGTCTGCGCCTCCCTGGGATTCGAAGGTCGTCCGTCGCTCGAATCCGGTGATTGCCGCGATAACGGAACCCGGGAACTGGCGTACCCGCGTGTTATAGCTCCGAACGGCTCCATTGTAATCACGCCGCGCCAGGTTGATGCGATTCTCGGTACCCTCGAGCTGAACCTGCAAGTCACGGAAGGACTCCGTAGCCCTGAGTGCCGGATAATTCTCGGAGACGACCAGTAGGCGACCCAGCGCACCGCTGAGCGAATTCTGCGCGTTCATGAACTCCTGCATACGGGCTGGATCGGACAGATCCGACGCCGATAGATTGATCGACGTTGCTCTGGCCCGTGCAGCCGTGACGGCCTGCAGGGTTTCCTGCTCAAAATCAGCCGCTCCCTGGACTGTGCTTACAAGATTCGGAATGAGATCGGCGCGTCTCTGATACTGCGTCTCGACGTCACCCCATCTCTGAGCGACCATCTCCTCTTCCTCCACGAGTCCGTTATAGGTTCCGACGCTCGAAAAGGCGAAAATGCCTACGATGGCGACAATTACTCCAAGAAAGATTAAACCTGTTTTCATTTTTTTCTTCGTCTGCGTTGCCGGGGCAATCTAAGGGTTGCCGGGATTCCATGCGGCTTCCCGCCACGTTCCAGCGACTTTATGAACTGAGTGGCATACGGCAAGAGATAGCGTCGGTTTCTGTATGGTCATCAGGCGCCGAAAGGTTACACGATAAATGTTTCGTACCATCGAATCCATCAGGCTCAAACTCTCGGGAATGCAGGCGGCGCCCCTCGATCGGCAGGACAAACAGACATCACCCTTGAAACAAAATACCGTCGTCCGACGAATCAGGGACTGACAGATAAACGGCGTGAATCGATTGAATCGATGGGTCGATGGGTCTACGCCAAACAGTAACAGACACATGAATCGGAAATTGAGGCGCTTCCTTCTTCCGGCCTTCCTCATTCTTTTTATCGGTCTGGCGCTGGGGACGCACGTCGACGCCCTCTTCGGGGGTGACAACACGTTCGACCAGCTTAAGAAGCTTGAGAGTGCTTTTCTACTCATCGACCGCCAGTATGTCGAGGAGATTCAACCCGAGAAACTGGTCGAGTCGGCCATCCTTGCCATGCTCGAGGATCTCGATCCCCATTCATCCTACATCGATGCGGAGCACGTCCGCGCCGTTCAGGATGAGTACCAGGGAGCGTTCGGAGGAATCGGAATCCTGTTCGAGATTCCAGCCAACGATACGGCTCGGGTTTCCTCGACGATTCCCGACGGACCCAGTGAAACCGTTGGTATCGTCGCCGGCGACCGAATGATTGCCGTCGATGGCGAGAGTATCGTTGGAGCGGGCTCGATTGAGATCCAGAATAAGCTCAAAGGAACCAGAAATACGCGTGTAACCCTCACGGTTGTGCGGCCCGGCTTGGAGGAATCCATCGATTTCACGATTACCCGGGCGATCATCCCGCTCTACAGCATCGACTCGAGTTATATGGTAGACGAGAGAACCGGTTACATCCGGATCGGTCGATTTGCCATGACCACGCACGAAGAGTTCCTGGATCACCTCGAGCGCCTGAAGAGGCAGGGACTGGAGAGGTTGATTCTAGACTTGCGGGGCAATCCGGGTGGGATCAAACGAACAGCCGTTCAGATTACGGACGAATTACTCGGTGGAAGGGGAATCATCGTCTCTACCCGGGGGCGCGATCCGAGAGAAAACGAGGTGGACAAAGTGACTCCCGGAGGCGCCTTCGACAGCGGGCCCGTGATCGTGCTGGTTGACGAAAACAGCGCATCCGCAAGCGAAATCGTGGCCGGGGCACTACAGGATCATGACCGAGCCCTGATCGTCGGCAAACGGACTTTCGGAAAGGGCCTTGTCCAGCGACCCTTCGAATTACCTGATGGAAGCCTGCTTCAGATAACGGTGGCAAAGTACTACATGCCGTCCGGCAGACTGATCCAGACGCCGTACGAGAACGGTGAACTCGACAATTATTATAAGGAGAAAATCGCCGACTTCGAGCAGGCGACACTCCGTCCGTCTGCCTATCTGGACGATATCCCCGACTCACTGAGATTCGAAACCCGACACGGCCGACCGGTCTACGGAGGTGGAGGCGTGATGCCTGACATCGTATTCGCCCCGGACAGCCTGTCTCCGCTTGCGACTCCGCTCGTTCGGCATCTTC
>JACZYK010000017.1 GCA_022571135.1 Bacteroidota bacterium | reverse complement strand
CGATGCTGGGCGACCTCGGCGCCGACGTCATCAAGGTCGAGGCGCTGGACGGCGATCCCGGGCGAGCTGTATTCGCCGCCGGCGGGGTTGACCGCAGCCTGGACGCAGGACGGAACGCCTACTTCGAGGCCAACCACCGCAACAAGCGCGGTATCGCCCTCGACCTGAAGCGGCCAGAGGGCGTCGAGGTGGTCCACAAGCTCGCGTCGAAGGCGGACGTCTTCGTCCAGAATTTTCGTCAGGGAGTAGCCGAGCGCCTGGGTCTGGGCTACGAGCGGCTGCGCGAGCTCAATCCCAAGCTAATCTACGCGTCGGGGTCCGGGTACGGCCCAAAGGGGCCCGATTCGCACCTGCCGGCGCTGGACAGCGCGGCTCAGGCGCGCAGCGGCCTGATGTACGCGACGGGCCCGGACGGCGCAGACCCCTATCCGGTCCAGGGCGTCATCGGCGATCAGATCGGCGGCATCACGCTGGGCTGGGGGATCCTGGCGGCGCTGGTGGCGCGGTCCATCCACGGAATCGGGCAGAGGGTGGACGTCTCGCACCTCAGCAGCTCGATCTGGCTTCAGGGTCTGGCGGTCAGCATGGGGCTGCTGACCCGCCACAAGCCCGACTCGCCGATCAACCTGAGCTCGAACCCGGCCAGGCACGATGCCTACAATCCTCTGGCCAACTACTACAGGTGCAAAGACGAACGATGGATGATGCTCGCCAACTTCGAGGCGGACCGATACTGGCCGTCCTTCGCCCGAGCCGTCGGGCTGGAGGCCCTGATCGACGACCCGCGGTTCCGCGACACGCCCTCCCGCGGCGAAAACAGCGCCGAGCTGGTGCGGATCCTCGACGCTGTCTTTGAGTCGAAAACGTACGAGCAGTGGGCCAGGATCCTGAGCGAGGCAGGCGATTTCATATTCGCGCCGGTGCAAGACCTGGCTCACCTCGAGCACGACCCGCAGGTGCTCGCCAACGGCTACATCGTCGAGGTCGAGCATCCGGTGCTGGGTCGGATCAAGCTTGCCGACCACCCGGTGCGATACAGCGAGACGCCTCACGGCATCCGCCGCACGGCGCCGGACCTCGGCGAGCACACCGAAGAGATACTGCTCGAACTCGGGTACGACTGGAGCGATATCGAACGCCTGCACGACGCCGGGGTTATCCTATGACGACGGTGGCCGTTATGCGGACCGCGCCGTAGGGGGTAGACGTCTAAAATGAGCGTCCTGGTTACCGGATGCGCCGGATTCATCGGCTCGAACGTATGCCGAATGCTGCTGGAGCAGGGGCAGACGGTGGAGGGCGTGGACAATCTCAACGACGCCTACGACCCGCGCATCAAGCGGTGGCGCCTGGACAAGCTAACGGCCACTCCCAACTTCCGCTTCAACAACCTGGACATATCCGACCACGCGGCGCTGAAGCCGCTGTTCGAGACCGGAGACTCGGCCGGTGAGCCCGCGTTTACCGGCGTCATCAACCTCGGCGCGCGAGCCGGGGTGCGACCCAGCGTCGAGGACCCCTGGATCTACTACGAGGCCAACACGCTCGGCACGCTGAACCTGCTGGAGCTGTGCCGAGAGTTCGGCGTCAAGAAGTTCGTCCTGTCCTCCACGTCCAGCGTGTACGGTAACGATACGCCGCGCCCCTCCACCGAAGACGCCGACACGAGCCGACCGCTATCTCCCTATGCAGCGTCGAAGAAGGCGGCGGAGGCGCTGGTGTACACGTATCACCACCTGCACGGCATCGACGCGACCGTACTACGGTACTTCACCGTGTACGGGCCCGCGGGCCGCCCCGACATGAGCATCTTCATCTTCATTCGACGTATCTGGCTCTATCGAATACGAAATCAGTGTTGCCCGAAAACAGAAGCGATCCCTCAGTCAAACTGAAGGATCGCTTTCTTTTCCGGCCGGCATATGCGTATGTCAGCGCATGCATGAAATGATATCCTGACAACTATCCGCCATTGGGAAGGCAGGCGCCTTCCTTATCACCGTGATCGAGATGCTTCTTCAATGATTTTTCGGATACGCTGATGGTCTTACTCACACCTTGCTTGTTGACGTGGCAGACTTCGACCTTTTCTGGTTTGCCTGGATTACCCGGATCATCAGGTTTACCGGGGGGTCAGGATTATCCGGGGGAGAGTCTGGCTTTTTATCTTTGCTTTTTCCCTTGCCTTTATCGTGTTTCGCGGCAAATACGTCAACGAGAACGGTTTTTTGGTCGCTGCTTACAGTCGCCTCTTCATCGCTTCCGACCAGCGCACTCTCCGTGCAGCCGGAAAAGACAAGGAGAAGGGCGAAAGTAGCCAGACCGAGTACGAATCGGTTCATGATACACCTCTGTAACTGATCTATTTCAACGGGATCATGAAGTACTATTACGAAATAAGGCTACTTTATCGTTGAAAAGCCTTGTTAATTATGGGTGACGAACTCCGTCCCAGTCTCGGAAACAGTGATCTTCACTGCGCCCTCGGGAGGATTCGAACCTCCGACACCCGGTTTAGGAAACCGGTGCTCTATCCCCTGAGCTACGAGGGCTTTATTTTCGGAAAATACGAAGTCGGGGCGCTGCTCGGCAAAGCCGAGACGCACCTGGCTGTACTTCCTCAGGATATTCTTGTTGCCTCATGCCTTTCGACCTGGACCGAGCGAGACGCGATACGCCCGGCTGCGAGCGGGTACTGCACTTCAACAATGCAGGCGCCTCACTCATGCCATCGCCCGTTCTCACGGCGCTTCAGAACCACCTGTCGCTGGAAGCGGAGATCGGTGGGTACGAGGCTCACGCTTCCGAGCGCAATCGTTATGAGGCGACCTATCATGCGATCGCCCGACTCCTGAATTGCGAATCTTCCGAGGTCGCGTTGGTCGAGAACGCGACGAGGGCCTGGGATATGGCATTCTACGGGTTGCGGTTCAAACCGGGCGACAAAGTGCTCACTCACCGGGCATCCTACGTCAGCAATTACCTGGCGATGCTCCATGTCTCGCGTCGAACGGGCATAAAGATCGACGTAGTACCGAGCGACGACTTCGGTCAGCTCGACGTCGATGAACTTGAGCGCCGGATAGACGACCGCGTCAAACTGATCGCCCTGACGCAGGTACCGACAAACGGGGGGCTGGTGAATCCTGCGATAGAGGTAGGAGACGTCGCAAAAGCGAACGGCATTCCGTACCTGCTCGATGCGTGCCAATCGGCCGGCCAGTTGCCTCTCGATGTAGAGGCCATCGGGTGCGACTTTCTCTCGGCTACAGGCAGAAAATATTTGCGGGGTCCTCGGGGCACCGGATTCCTGTACGTGCGAACGGCCTCCCTCTCCCTCCTCGAACCCCCGTTCATCGATCTTCATGCGGCGACATGGACGTCGAGAAACGAGTATTCGCTGAAACCGGACGCGGCCCGTTTCGAGAGCTGGGAAGGCTACGTAGCCGGCAAGATTGCGCTGGGAGTAGCGGTGGACTATGCCCTGAAATGGGGCGTCGAGACTACGTGGCCCCGCTTACAACGCCTGGCAGCCGATCTCAGGAGCGGGCTATCCGAGATGCCGGGCATCGCGGTTCACGACGCAGGCAGGGTCAAGGGAGCCATCGTCACCTTCTCTCACGAGCGCGTCTCGGCCGGGGACCTAAAAACCCGACTGGCCGAGCAGGATATCAACGTATCGATC
The DNA here is from genome assembly GCA_022571135.1 of Bacteroidota bacterium. Lineage (GTDB taxonomy): Bacteria > Bacteroidota > Rhodothermia > Rhodothermales > UBA10348 > JACZYK01. The sequence goes on along the minus strand of JACZYK010000017.1, from coordinate 15,206 downwards.
TCTCCGAACGAGTATGCCCGCATCGACAGCGAGGAGCGGGGGCTTCCCGAAATCATCCGGGCGTCCGTGCACTATTACAACAGCGATGAGGAAATTGACCGCTTCTGCGGCGCCGTGCGCTCTATTCTGGGCGGGTAATTGACAGATCGAGGCATGGTTGGGCGGCCGGTTGACGACCCGGCACTGGTCTGCTACCTTGATGGCGGCCGTCTCGATCTCTGAACGATTTTGCAGTCACCCCCACGCTCCATGAAAGCAGATCGGCGGACCATCCAATCGTGGTCCCTCTACGACTTCGCGAATTCGTCGTTCACTACAGTCGTTGTGACCTTCGTCTATGCCGTGTATTTCGCGGAAGCGATCGCGGACAATCCGGACGCGGGACTCAGCCAGTGGTCGGCTGCTATCGCCATCAGCGGCGTACTCGTCGCCCTTCTTTCTCCGTTCATGGGCGCCGTGGCCGACGCGGGAGGACACAGGAAGCGATTCCTTTTCATCAGCTCCGTCGTCTGCATAATGGGATCTGTCGTACTGTTTTTCCCGCTTCCAGGACAGGTTTTCTTTGCTCTTACGACGTTCGTCGTCGCGAATGTTGCCTTCGAGATGGCCGGTGTTTTCTACAACGCATACCTCCCCGATATCGCGCCGCCGGAGAAAATCGGACAGATTTCCGGCTACGGCTGGGGTCTCGGTTACGTCGGAGGCCTCCTGTGCCTGGTGTTGGGATACTTCGTTCTCGTTGTACCGGCAACGCCGCCGTTCGGACTCAGCGCAGAGACGGGTTCCGACGTCCGGGCGGTCACTCTTCTCGTCGCAGCCTGGTTCGCCGTTTTCAGCATCCCCATGTTTCTATGGGTGCGCGAGCCCGAGGTAAAAGATGCGCCCTCGATGTGGAAACTCTTCCGCTCAGCCGGACCGGAAATCGCCGAAACGTTCAGATTGGTTCGCAGGTACAAACAGGCCCTCCGACTCCTGATTGCCCGTCTGATATACAACGACGGCCTCATCACGATTTTCGCCCTGAGCGGTATCTATGCCTCTGCGACCTTTGGCATCAACATTTTTGTTTTCGGGATCGTATTGAACATGGCCGCCGGACTGGGAGCCTTTGCGATGGGCTATGTGGACGATTATCTGGGGGGGAAGAAGACGATTCTGATTACTATTGTCGGAATGTCGCTCGCAACGGCGCTCGCAGTTCTGACGCGAGACGTATTCTGGTTCTGGGTGGCGGCTTTCATTATCGCCATTCTGGCCGGACCCAACCAGTCTGCCAGCCGCTCTCTTTTTGCACGATTCGTGCCGGACGATCACGAGACTGAATTCTTCGGCTTCTTCGCGTTCTCCGGAAAATTCACGGCGTTTCTGGGCCCCGCTCTCGTTGCGATGCTGGCGGGCATCTACGACCAGCGCACAGGCCTCGCTGTGGTGGTCCCGATGTTTATCGTTGGAGGACTCCTGCTGCTGGCCGTAAACGAAAAGGAGGGTATCAGGGCATCTGGACGCGTTGAGGGGGCTTAAGGATCAGGTTTTCAAGACAGAATCGCTGTAAATTTTTTCACCTTCCGGAAGCAAGAGGATCGACGCTATGGCCGTCACCATTCAAGAAATAGCCGAAGAGCTGGAGAGCTGGGCGCCACCGGGTACCGCCCAGTCGTACGACAATGTCGGACTGCAGATAGGCGATCCCGACAGAGCCGTCACAAAGGGACTCATCGCGCTGGATATGACGCCCCAGGTCCTGGAGGAGGCTATATCGATCTCCGCAAATCTCATCATCACCCACCATCCGCTACTCTTCAAACCTCTCAGGGCGCTGACCCCTTCTACCGCTGTCGGCAGTCTCGCATTGAATACCGCGGAGTCCGGAATCGCTCTGTACAGTATTCACACGAATCTTGATGCCGCAAAAGGAGGCGTCTCGCATGCACTGGCGGAGCAGCTGGGGCTGAAGGAAATCAAATTCCTCGGCGGATTGGAGAATTCGGTCCTCAAACTCGTCGTCTTCGTGCCCCTTTCGCATGCAGATTCCGTTCGGGATGCGATGGCAGAGGCGGGCGCGGGTCTGATCGGTAATTACGAAGCGTGTTCTTTTTCGATGAGGGGCACGGGAAACTTCAAACCGAGCGATGGAGCGGACCCTTTCATCGGCGACCCTGGAGGCGGTCTGGAGGCGGTAGACGAAATCCGCATTGAAACCGAGGTCTCTCGCTGGTCGCTTCCGCGGGTGCTCGCGGCCATGAAAGACTCGCATCCATACGACGAAGTCGCATTCGACATCTACCCGGTAGAACAGCCATATAAGAGCGCCGGTATCGGTGCTATCGGCGTCCTCGCAGAACCGGAGTCTCTCGCGCAGTTCCTGGGCAGAGTATCGCGCTCACTCGCGAATCCCGCGCTCCGATATGTGGGTAGTCGCGAACAACGGATCGAAAAAGTAGCCGTGTGCGGGGGTTCGGGATCTGATTTTATACCGTTGGCGCTGAGGGCAGGGGCGGACGTATACGTTACCGCCGATATCACCTATCATCGGTACTTCGACGTGCTGGACAACAGCGGAGCCGCCCGGATGGCTCTTGTCGATCCCGGGCACTATGAATCCGAGCTGGTGACAGAGTCGATTCTGGAATCGCGACTCAAAGAGGCTTTTCCGGAAAGTGACTGGCAGCGGACGACGACAAGAACGGCTCCTGTCGAAACATTTGTTGCCGATCCTCCCGTCTAATGCTTCGCATTAATCACAACGAACTTTCCTGACACGCTATCGTTCACAGATGCTCTGCACAACGATCGACGAACGCTCAACAGACGAATGACCGCCACCCACGAGACCAGTATTTCGGATCAGCTGATTGCTCTTATCAAGCTTCAGCACATCGACAGTAAAATCGATCAGATCAAACAGCTCAGAGGCGATCTTCCGGAGGAGATTCGTGATCTGGAAGATGAAAAGGAAGGCTTGACGACCCGCCTCGAAAAACTGAAGACGGAGCAGCAGGACAACGAAGTTGCTAAGAGCCAGGCCGCCGTGGATGAGAAGGAAAGTGAAGTGCTGATCAAGAAGTACGAGGAGCAGCAGCTCCAGGTACGAAACAATCGGGAATACGACGCGCTGACTAAGGAAATTGAAGCTCAGAAACAGCGTATTGTAGACGCCGGAGCCAAGGTTGTGGAAGTCGAAGCGGCCGGTCCCATCCAAGAAGCGGCCATCGAGGAAACCCAGCAGCGACTGACGGAACTTGAAGAGGTATTGGTTGCCAAGCAGAGCGAACTCAAAGAGGTTCTGGAAGACACCAAAAATGAACAGGCGGACGTGGAGAAAAGCCGCAAGAAGGCAGCCAAGGGCGTCGATCCTCGCTACCTTCGGGCTTACGACCGTCTCCGTTCCAGAGTTCGGGACGGGCGCGCCGTCGTACCGCTTTTGCGTGGTGCTGCAGCCGGCTTTTCCGTGCCTCCCCAGCGACAGCTTGAAATCAGGCAGCGAAACAGAATCGTCGCCTGTGAACATACAGGAAGGATAATCGTCGACGGCGAATTGTTTACGACCACCGTAAAGAAGATCAAGGTCTGACGTATTCCTTCGACTCTATCAGTACTGAGTGTACCGGTCGGATCATCGCGCTCCGCGATTGCGGCGTGAGGAAAGTCCGAACACCACAGGGCGCCGTGCTTCCTAACAGGAAGGCCCCGTTTATTCGGGGACGGCAAGTGCAACAGAGAGTAGACCAGCCGATGGCTTCGTCCACGGAGCACAGGTGATGGGTGAAAGGGTGGGGTAAGAGCCCACCGGCGTTCCGGGCAATCGGAGCGGCCAGGTAAACCCCACGGGGTGCAAGGTCAAGCAGTACCGCACGCTTCAGGGCGATATGGCGGCCCGCCGAATTTGCGGTACGGGTAGACTGCTCGAGGCCGGCGGTGACGCCGGTCCTAGATAAATGATGATCTCACCGCCAAGGCTATGCGGAAGCCCGGCGGTCAGACAGAATTCGGCTTACAGGCCGGTACAATCCGCAGTGTATCGAGAGGCGGCCCCGGCGGGGTCGCCTCTTGTCTTTCCCGGAATCTGCACTCATAAAAAGGCGATGATTCTTGAGAACCACCGCCTTTAAGAAATTCGTTGGATTCCGAGCCGCTATTGATTGTCCTCATTTGAGCCGTCCTCATTTCCCGAGGCCTCGTCCGGAGCGGGAATCACAGGAGGCGCGGCCGGTTGTTGTGCCGCAGGAAACTGGGGCTGCTGCTGGATTACGCTGTCTCCCTGCTCCGCGGGACCTAGCGTGAAGGTCGTCAGGATACAGAGTACAATGAAGGATGAACCCAGAACCCAGGTTGCCTTCTCCAGGAAGTCAGGAGCCTGTCGAGAACCGAGGATCTGAGTGGTCGCTCCGCCTGCGGCAATACCCGCAAGTCCTCCACCTCGGCCGCTTTGAAGCAAATTTACGAGCGTCAAAAGCACGGCGATGATTGAGATGAGGACGATGAGTAAAACAAACATAGTGCTGTTGTCGAAATATCATTCATTTAGCCCATTAAGATAACAAGCATGAAATCGGCTGGCAAGTCGTGGTCCGGAGCTTCCGACCACGGATCGGTGCTAATTCATGGTTCCTTCGATCTGGCGACGCTTAGAGGCCGAAAGACAGTCCAACGTGGAGGCGCCCGTTCGTAGGCCCGTCCCGATCATTCATCGCATAGGTGGTGTTCACGATCCCGACTGCGGTCTCGAATTGCATTCCTAACCCGAATCCCATGAGCCAATCCTTAGACGCGATGCCTCCAAGCAATCCCGGCGATTCCAGATAACCCAGATCAAAAAACAGAAAAACGAAAGAGGACGGATCAACGAGGACTCGATATTCGAAAATCCCCCGGATGGCTGTATTCGACCGGAACTGATCTTCATCGTAGCCGCGAAGCGAGTTGGCACCCCCCACCCGAAAGAGATCACTCTCATCGAATGCTTTACTGAGTAGCACCAGGGCGTCCAGTCCGATCAATACCGTCTGCCGCCGGAATGTGGGGATGAAGACTCTGGCGTTCATACGAAACCTCTCCTGGCGCAGCGTAGACGACACCCTAGTCGTGTCTCCGCTCGGCATAACGGTCCTCCGGGAGTCGCGCTTGTCTCCCCTCTCTATTACCGTCTCGACTCGAAATCCCTTTCGCGGATTAATCGGATCGTCGATGCGGCTCACCCGGGCGACAATTCCCCGGAAGGCTATGTCCGCTCTTGCGATCCGTTGGGATCCGCCCCGCATGCGAAGGCCCGCCTGACCGGGTCGTGTCAGTTCTTTCGAATACCTCGCCGAGATCTCGAATCCTCGGGATAATTGATAGCCGGCTTCTAAGGTCCAGGCCCTGCTTGAGTAAGTGGAATCCTGCTGATAACCCTGAAAAGATGCCTCAATACGGACGGGCAGACCGGCAATCCGGGGATCTGAGACGCGGGCCTCGGCGCTACTTACCTGTCCGGGCCTCCTGTCGAGTTGAAGCCCTACGGATCGGCCGAATCCAAACACGTTGACGAGCCTCAGGTGCCCGCTTCCGACAATTTGTCCGGACGACCCGGATCCCCTTCCGGGCAGATAACCCAGGACCAGGTCGAACGTACCTGGTGGCGCCTCTTCAACCGGAATGGATAATGTCGCTGTAGAATCCGGAAACACGGTGAGAAAAGGGTCTCCGACTCGGCGGAAAAGACCGGTGCTGCGGAGTCGATCGGCGAAGGGCCTCAGGTCGGCGTGCCGGAAAGCACCGGGGCGTACACCGGCGACATCCGCAGCATAACGCGCCCGTGTCCTTACGGCGCCCGGCAGCTCCAATCCGGACAGAACGACCACCGGTCCCTCCTCCACCACGAGTTGAACGTCAAAAGCCGTCTGGGAGCCTGCGGCAGGGTGGAGAGTTTCCAGAATCACCTCTGCCATATGATGTCCGACGCCCGCATACAGATCCAGGAGCCGGCGGATATCTTCTTCGAGCACCGTCATATCGAGCGCCGTTCCCGCCTTAAGGCGAAGCTGCGATCGCACGAGCAACTCATCCAACACCTCTACGCCCGACAGCCTCAGAGAGGCGACCGTAGCCCGGATTCCTCTCGTCAGATACACGGCGTTCCCGGATAGACTGACCGAGTCTACGCGTGCGAAGTGATAACCTATAGCATGAAAGTGGGCGACGATTGATTCAGAGACCGACAAAGCGTCTTCACGCTCGGAGATCACGCCCGGAGGCCACTCGCTCGCAATTACGGAGTCAACGTAGAGGGCCACCTTCGACATCCCTATGTTCGTCTGACGGGCACGGGCGCTTTTAAATACTGAGACGACCAGAACACAACTGAGTACTACACACAGCCCTGCGGCTTTGCCATATATTCCCTGTGTTCCTAGCATACGCCCCGAATCGACCTGATGGTATCGGCACTTATTCTTTCGGCTCTGATCGCCGTCCTTGTTCCGAAAGGTACTGCTTCCTATACCCCCGCTGAAAGGCTCCAGCACGTGCACGCCTCCATTTCAGTCAGCTTGACCATTTCGCCTTTGGTCTCGGCCGCCGATACCGTAAGCGCAGGCGAAGCTTACATTACGAATCTTCCGGATTCTCTTGGGGAGCGGGCCGTGAAGCGTTACCGCGGTATCGCTCTGCCCGCAAGAAGCTGGCTGGTAAATCGGACGTTTTTCTGGAAAACCACCGTAGCTGACCGGGGCCTGCATTGGCTCTGGTTCAGGGCCGTATTGAGCGATGGGGCCACGGACTCCCTCGCCGTCGAGGTCGTTGTGCGCTAGCCGATTCGTATGCCGGGTAAAATCACATCGCCTTCCCATAACCCTCCGTCCGCATCTCTGGAGGGAGAGACTTCGGCATTTCGTGACGCACTGTTGTCGTGGTTTCTCGATGCGGCGCGTGACCTTCCGTGGCGCAGGACCCGCAATCCGTATGTCATCTGGATTTCCGAGGTGATCCTGCAACAGACCCGGGTCGAACAAGCCATCCCGTATTTCGAGAGATTCATACGTGCGTTCCCGGACGTATTTCAGTTGGCATCGGCATCTATCGACGATGTCCTGAAGATCTGGGAGGGCCTCGGCTATTACTCGCGCGCCCGAAACCTGCACCGGGCGGCACGGGAAATCGTGGACCGTCACGAGGGCCGGATCCCTTCTTCCCGGGATGATCTCCTGTCGCTTCCGGGAATCGGTTCGTATACGGCAGCAGCGATTCTCTCTATGGCTTTCAACCAGGGGGTCGGCGTTCTTGACGGCAATGTCGTCCGCGTTCTCACGCGCCTTACCGGACTTGCGGAGGATTCACGAAAAAGCCGCGTGCGCAGGTCGCTGCAGCAACTCGCGGATCGACTGGCGAACCCGACCGAACCGGGTAAACACAATGAAGCCATGATGGAGCTCGGGGCGACGATCTGTACGCCCAGGAGTCCGGGATGCGGTGTATGCCCGGTCGCCGCGTTTTGTCAGGCGGCGCATGAGGGAAATCCCGAAGCCTATCCGGTTCGCTTGCGCCGCAGGCGTATTCCCCATTATGACATCGCTGTTGGCGTAATCTCGAACGAGGCGGGCGAAATGCTCATCCAGAGACGCGCAGAAGACGGTCTTCTGGGGGGACTATGGGAATTTCCGGGCGGTAAACGTCAGCAGCACGAAACGCTGGAGGAAGCCTGCCGACGTGAACTCCGCGAAGAACTCGGAATCGAGGTTGAGGTCGGTCCGAAGATCACATCGATTCCTCATGCCTATTCCCACTTTCGAATTACGCTGCACGCGTTTCACTGCTCCCTCGTTTCGGGGACACCGTTTTCAACTCAGTCTCTTCCTGTTACATGGATCGTTGCCGAAAAAATGCAGGACTACGCCTTTCCGCGTGCGAATCGAAAACTGATCGAACAACTTTCCCGCCGTTGAGCGACGGCCGAAGCGACAGGAATCTTCGGGCCACCTATATTGTAACATTCGGGATCGTCAAAACAATTCGTTCGGAGAGCAGGCTGCATGGACAGCAACATTCTATTATGGCTGGGCCTCTTGGGGTTCTGGCTCCTCCGGCGGTTGAGCCGGAAAAGAAGGTCTGACTCGAAGGCCAGACAACTGCCCCGCACGCAGCAGACCGCATCCGGCCCTGGACCCGGCGAGTTGGTGAGCAGACCGGCGTCGGCTCCAGAGCCCGGGCTCGGTCATCCGAGACGTCGAGCGGAAGAGAGCGAGTTCGACGTTGCGCTCTCAGAAATTCGAACGACTCTCGGTATGGGAACGCCTCGGCGCCACGATGCCCAACCGCCTGCACCGGAAGTCTTCGGCCGCTCTGAAGAACCCTTTGAACGCCGAAAGCCCTTCGCGGAGACCCGTAACCTGTCCGAAGACCCGTTTGAATTTCGCAAATCGGATTCATCCACGGCCTGGGATGCTGAAGAGCGCTTCGAGAAAAAACCGCGCGACTGGAAAGCCGAAACGACCTTCAATACGTCGTTCGACCGTCAACCTGCCTATTCCGAGGTCGACTTCCACGACAGGTTCCGAGATCTTGCCGATTCTCCCTTCAAGTATCGATCCGCAGCGGAGAAAAAGCCCGAAAGGGTGAAAGCGCGTCCGTCCAAGAAAGCCAAATCGGACCTGGACTCTGGCCGCGAGGCGCCCCAACCGCTGAAGCGATCATCGATCGCCTCCAGACTCAAAGGACGCAAATCGCTCGGGGAAGCCATCGTACTGGCCGAAATACTGGGTCCCCCGGCAAGTCGGAGAGGTCCCCCGGCGAGTCGGAGAAAGACGTAGTCTCGCCGTGTCGACTGGATGCAGGATTTACTCGGCTACTCGGAGAACGCGTCCGGCGCATCGGCGCCTTTCTTGAAAATCACGGCTCCAATCGCACCGCCAACGGCTCCGAACAGGGAGGAAGCCAACACTCCCCAGAGAGCACTGGCCAAATAGCCGGCGAGCGTGATCTGCTTCTCCATCTGCTCGACCAACTGATCGTAGCTCTCGGGAGGCAGGCTGTCGCCAATCTTGTCGAGGATAAATTGGCTGATGGCCTGGTCGTGCCTTATTCCGGCGTTGATCAGGATGTAATTGAGCACGAGCGAGATCGCCCATCCGACAAGGGCGGCTAAGAGGCCCAGGACAGCACCCTGGCCTGCAGAAATGGTCAGTTCGTTCGCATCCGTGTAGTGCCAGACCGCCACCAATGCGCCGATGATGACTCCGGCGCAGCATAGCAGATTGATGAGTCCCAGATACGAGGTGCTGAGAAGTCCAGCGACCAGCCCCCCGAGAATGATAGACTGTTTCTTGCTCGGCATGGGCGACCTGCGTCTTAGCTCACAGAAAATGGTGCACGCAAAGATAGACCAGAACGGATCGAAAAGGTACCTACGTCAACGTCGACAGTTAGAAATGTCGACGACTCCCCGGACCCTTCGCGGGCGGTGATGACCGGGGCGTGCTGGGCGCTGTCGAAGGGATCAGGCTTGCTCATCGATCGGCGGTTCTTGCTGGAACAGCGACGCCCCGATTGCTCCACCGAAGGCGCCAAAGAGGGCGTTGTTGAACAACTGAAAAATGAAACGCCACCAGACGTCAGGTAAAAGGTTTGCAGACGGAGTGGTATCTCCCGCTATGCCCACGACGCCACTAGCCATTGAGGAGAAGAAACGGTAGATGAATCCTGGAATGGGGTCGAATACGACCGAATCGGCAGACGTAGCGCCGAACAGGACGTTGAGAAAGAGAACTACAATCGCCGAAGACACACCAATTCCGGCACCGATTTTTAGCGCCCGGGTCGACTCCAGTCGGTCGTTGTCGGTTCTCCCGGCTAAAACTGCACCGAGAAGCCCACCAAGAACAATTCCGAAGCAACAGAAAGAGTCTGCAAGGCGAACCGGATAGATGGAAAACGCTAAAATCACCATGATTCCGGCAGCTGTGGGAATGATTTTGTTCATGGTTTCGACGCCCTGTCCAGACGCTTAGATGTTTTCTTCCTCACGCGTTCACTTACGATATCCGTGACAGCCCGCGTAAAAAAGTAACCCGCCGTAAGGCCGAACATCGCTCCGGTAGTCATTCTGGATGCCGGCGTGTTGACCCACCAACCCAGCACATCGCCCAACCAGTCGACCGCGGCCGGGAGGCCGGCGAGCAACAGAATCAGGATGCCTCCTTTGCCCCTGATCGGCCAGAAGCCGCGGGTCATAGCATACAGGAGGGCCGCCAGGGGAAGCGCCCAGTAGATCCCTAAGCATCGGTGACAGACAGCCAACTGAATACCGGCCACGTGTGGAGACCGATGGGGCAGCTGATGGCAAACACCGGCGAATGCCTGCATTACCGCTGATCGGAGGCCTGGTGGATACAGCGGCGTCAGGGTTACGAGAACGGCGATGAACAGGGTCATGAGAAAAGCCGACATCCAACCGGAGCGTCTTACCCTATGAAGGTTCTTTTCCGATAGCGTTCCGGATTTCCCCACCTCCATTCCTCTTTGCGGTCACGTTTGTGTGGTCACGCTCTCATCTGGTTCACGAAAATTTAACCGGCAGGAGAGGAAATTCAAATCGAAATGCGGTATTCCGTCAGATTTCAGAGGAACCGTGTCCAGAGACCGAGGTTCTTATGTACTCGCTTACGGCGACGCGTGTGGCCAGCCAGCGAAAATTTTTTATCGGTCGGTTAGCACTCCCCACCATCGGGTGCCAAAATCGCTGCCGGATCGAACTCACTATTTCAGTAACACCATCAATCATTAGTCAAGGAGGCACGAACTCATGGCTAGCATTCAACCCCTCGGAGATCGCGTGGTCGTAAAAGCGCAACCGGCCGAGGAAAAAACGGCGAGTGGTCTCTTTATCCCTGATACGGCAAAAGAGAAGCCCCAGAAAGGCACCGTCATCTCTGTCGGAACAGGCCGCATCGAGAACGGAACGAAGATCGACATGACCGTCAAGGAAGGCGACACGGTACTGTACGGAAAATATTCCGGCACGGAAATCACCATTGACGAGGAGGAGCTTCTCATCATGCGCGAGACGGACATTCTCGGCATCGTGACTGAATAAACCGGCATCGAGCTGGTCGTCCCTCGATCCGAGGGGCAAGGCATCATCCAGGATAAAAAGACCCACGTAGAAATAAATATCATGGCAAAGCAGATCGTATTTGATTCGGAAGCTCGCGCTGCACTGAAAAAGGGTGTGGACACGCTTGCCGATACCGTTAGAATAACGCTAGGTCCTAAGGGACGAAACGTCATTATCGAAAAGAAATTCGGAGCACCTACAGTCACCAAAGACGGTGTGACGGTCGCTAAAGAGATTGAGCTCGAGAACAAAATCGAGAACGTCGGCGCACAGATGCTCAAGGAAGTCGCTTCCAAGACGAGCGACGTGGCCGGAGACGGAACGACGACCGCCACGGTACTCGCTCAGGCAATCGTTGCTACAGGTCTCAAGAACGTCACCGCTGGTGCCAATCCCATGGACCTGAAGCGTGGTGTGGACAAGGCAGTAGCCGTTGTGGTCGAGGAACTACGTAAAATGAGCGTCGATATCCAGGATCGCGACAAGATCGCGCAGGTGGCCACCGTCTCAGCCAATAACGATAAGGCGATCGGTGATGACATCGCCGAAGCATTCGAGCGCGTCGGCAAGGAAGGCGTGATCACGGTCGAGGAGGCCAAGGGAACGGAAACTACGCTCGATGTAGTCGAAGGCATGCAGTTCGACCGTGGATACCTCTCCCCGTACTTTGTCACGGACGCCGATAATATGGAAGCAGTGCTCGAGGATCCGTACATCCTGATCCATGACAAGAAGATCAGCGCGATGAAGGATCTTCTGCCGATCCTCGAGAAAGTAGCCCAGATGGGCAGCCCGCTGATGATCATTGCCGAGGATGTCGAAGGGGAAGCCCTGGCGACGATCGTCGTGAATAAGCTTCGTGGCACACTCAAAGTTGCCGCCGTCAAGGCTCCCGGTTTCGGCGATCGCCGCAAGGCCATGCTCGAAGACATCGCTATCCTCACCGGCGGCACGGTCGTTTCGGAAGAGAAAGGATATCGTCTCGAGAACACCACGATCGACTACCTCGGTCGGGCCAAGCGCATGGTGATGGACAAGGATAATACGACGATTGTCGACGGCGCCGGCGAATCAGATCAGATCAAGGCCCGTGGCAATCAGATCAAGCAACAGATTGAAACAACCACGAGCGACTACGACCGCGAGAAGCTGCAGGAGCGCCTTGCCAAGCTTGCTGGCGGCGTTGCCGTTCTGCGAATTGGTGCGGCCACCGAGGTTGAGATGAAGGATAAGAAAGCCCGCGTCGAAGATGCGCTGCATGCCACGCGTGCGGCCATCGAGGAGGGCATCGTCGCCGGCGGCGGCGTTGCGTACCTTCGCACGCTCGACGCCCTCGAAAACGTCGACGTCGAAAACGAAGATCAGGCCATCGGAGTCTCAATCATCCGCCGCGCACTCGAAGAGCCTCTCCGCCAGATCGCTCAGAATGCGGGTCACGAGGGTTCGATCGTCGTGCAGAAAGTAAAAGAAGGTAAAGGCGATTTCGGATTTAATGCACAGACCGAAACGTACGGCAACCTGATCAAACAAGGTGTCGTCGACCCGACGAAGGTCACCCGAACCGCGCTTGAGAACGCGGCTTCGGTCGCCGGACTGCTGCTCACCACCGAGGCGGTAGTAGCTGACAAGCCCGAAAAGGAGGCCCCGGGGATGCCGTCTCCCGACATGGGTGGAATGGGAGGAATGGGCGGCTTCTAGGCCGAGCATCGTTGCGATGAACTGAGGGCGGGGCCGCTGAGCGACCCCGCCCTTTTTTGTGTCTGTCATAGGGGCCGTTCGATCCGTCATGCGGGCCGTTCGAGTTATGCGGGCCGCGTTCGAGCCGAAAAAATTTCTCGTCCGGATCTGACGGCTTCTCCTTTTGCCGTTCGTGCCCTATCGTAGGCGGGAAGATGAAGCGTCGATGTCTACCCTTCCCGAAAACGTCATGTCCGTGTACCGTCTTATTTGCGCCTGCACCTGTCTGATTATAGTAACGGCATTATCGATCCGAGAGCCGGCGCAGGCTCAACCGGTTTCGATAGCCAGTGAAGCACTCGACGGCCTGAAATTCCGCAATATCGGTCCCGCGGTAACCGGCGGTAGAATCCACGATGTGGAGGCCCTACCGGGCGACCCGAGTACGATTTTCATCGCCACCGCTTCCGGGGGCATATGGAAATCCACCAACAAGGGGACTACGTGGACTTCGGTCTTCGATGATAAACCGGTCAGCACGTTCGGAGATCTGGCCATCGCGCCGTCGAATCCTTTCGTCGTCTGGGCCGGAACGGGCGAACAGCAGAACCGGCAGAGCACCTCCTGGGGAAACGGTATATACCGATCCGTAAACGGTGGAGTGACCTGGGATCACAAGGGGCTCGAGGAAACGCGCCATATAGGCAGGCTCCGGGTGGATCCGGAAAATCCGGACGTACTCTATGTTGCGGCCGTTGGCAACCTCTGGAAGGCGAGCGCGGAGCGGGGTGTCTTCAGGACGAAAGACGGGGGCGACTCCTGGGAGAAAGTCCTGTTCATCGACCAATACACGGGCGCCGTGGATCTCGTCATGGACCGCATGCATCCGGACGTACTCTATGCGGCGACCTATCAGCGCCTGCGTCGAACCTGGGGGTTCAACGGCGGCGGTCCTGGAAGCGGCATCTACAAAACAACAGACGGAGGCGAAACCTGGCGGGAACTGACGACCGGTATTCCTGACGGGGATAAAGGCCGCATCGGACTTGCCATCGCCGCAACCAATCCTCAGGTTCTCTATGCCACGGTCGAGCATCCCGGGGAGAGCGGTGTCTACCGGACGGCCGACGGAGGCGCTTCGTGGGAAAAGGTGAATACGCTCAATCCCAGGCCGATGTACTACAGCCACATTTACGTCGATCCAACGGACGAGATGAGGGTCTACCTCCTTGCCACGGAGTTCTACATGAGCGAGGACGGTGGAAAAACATTTCGGCAGATGCCGACGCGCCCTACCTACGACGTAGGCATACACAGCGACTACCATACGATGTGGATCGATCCGGGCAATCCGGAACATTTCTATCTGGCGGGTGACGCCGGACTGCATGAGACCTGGGATCGAGGCGAGACCTATGGCCGGCTGAACAATATGTCGATCGGACAATTCTATGCCATCGGTGTAGACACGAACGTACCGTATCGCGTTTATGGAGGGATGCAGGACAACCATTCCTGGGTGGGACCCAGCGCTACGAGAAGCTGGATCGGCATTCTGAACGACGATTGGAGGCAGATCGGCTTCGGTGACGGCATGTATCATCAACCCGATCCGAATAACGAATTCGTGTACAGCAACGCTCAGAACGGCACCATTACGCGCCTCCACCAACAGACCGGCGATCTGCTGGACATTCGCCCTTATCCGCCGGAAGGAGAAAAGCCGTACCGCTTCGATTGGGTGAATCCGGTGGTAATCTCCAGGCACGACGCCGGCACGGTGTATGTGGGTGGAAACAGGTTGTTTATCTCGCGCGATCGCGGAGTCAGCTGGGATCGCACCGCAGACCTGACGCGCGGCCTGCAGCGCGATTCGCTGTATCTCATGGGAATTCAGGGAAAGGACATCAAGGTGTCGAAAAACGATGGAACCTCGAGTTATGGAGAGATCACGACCATTTCCGAGTCGCCACTGAATCCGGTCATCCTCTGGGTCGGCACGGACGACGGCAACGTTCAGGTAACCATCGACGCCGGGCGGCGCTGGGACGAAGTTTCCCGATCCGTTCCGGATCTTCCGGACGGCACGTACGTGAGTCGCGTCGTGGCGTCAAAACGCTCTGCCGGAGCGGCGTACGTCACCTTTGACGCACACAGGGACGGCGACTGGGCACCGTACGTATACAAAACGAATGATTTCGGGGCTTCCTGGGAAAAGATCACGGACGGACTCCCCGAGGACGGATCGGTGAACGTTCTCGTCGAGCATCCCGACAATCCGGATCTTCTTTTTCTGGGAACGGAGCATGCACTCTTCGTCTCCACGAGCGCCGGAAACAAGTGGGCGCGGTTCCGGGCGAATCTTCCGACGACGCTCTTCGACGATCTGGTCATTCTCCGACCGAATGATCGGTCGGAGAAGCAAGCGAGCGACCGCGAGCCG
>JACZYK010000250.1 GCA_022571135.1 Bacteroidota bacterium | reverse complement strand
GGTAATGGCGTCCTTGTCGATGCCGCGCAGCAGCAGGCCCACGTTGTCGCCCGCCAGCCCCTCGTCGAGCAGCTTGCGGAACATCTCCACACCGGTCACCATCGTCTTCGTCGTGTCCTTGAGGCCGACGATCTCCACTTCCTCGCCGACCTTCACGATGCCCTCGTAATGGGAATCCGAGACTACTACAGAAAAACGGGGGCGTTCAGTAAGACGCTCGTTGGGCTATCGGGAGGGATCGACTCGGCGGTGACCTGCGCACTGGCCGTCGATGCACTCGGGCCGAAGCAAGTCGTCGGTATCACGCTGCCCTCCATGTATTCATCCTCCGGATCCGTTGACGATTCCCGGTATCTGGCCCGGAAGCTGGGCATCGAGTTCCACGATGTTTCCATTCGCCCTGCTGTGGACGCATTCGGCGCCATGCTTGACCCCCTGTTCTCCGACACGAAACCCGGCGCGGCAGAGGAAAACGTTCAGGCCCGAGCGCGGGGCGTGGCGCTGATGGCCATATCGAACAAATTCGGTTATCTGCTCCTCACGACAGGCAACAAAAGCGAACTCTCCATGGGATACGTCACGCTCTACGGGGATATGAGCGGAGGCCTGGCCGTACTCTCGGACGTATTCAAGACACGGATCTACGACCTGGCACGCTACATCAATGAGCAGAATGAAGTCATCCCGGAGAACACGATCACGAAGCCACCTTCGGCCGAGTTGAGACGGGATCAAAAAGACGAAGACTCCCTGCCGCCGTATCCCGTTCTGGATGAGATTCTGAGGCGATATATAGAAATGCGTCAGGACGTTGAGGCCATCTCAACAGCTACCGGACACGAGCAAAAGTTCGTCGCCGAGATCATTCAGGCGGTTGATCGCAACGAGTATAAGCGACGCCAGGCCCCGCCCGGGCTGCGCGTAAGCGGAAAAGCCTTCGGAATCGGTCGCCGTCTCCCGATCGTCATGCGCTACGACCGAATCGCCATCGATCGGATGTTCGACGAGGCGGTGGCGAAGGCAAAATCGTAACTTCGAGTGGCACGGAGTCGAAACAAATCTGGAAACCATGATAGAGTACGTAGCCGGTAAGTTGACGTCGAAGAAACCGACCCTGGCCGTCATTGACGTGAATGGCCTTGGATACCGGCTTCTGATACCGACATCCACTTTCGAATCGCTTCCTGCGGTTGGAGAGAACGTCCGTCTCGTATGCCATCATCACGTTCGGGAAGATGCGATCCTGCTCTTCGGCTTCGCCCACGAGGACGAGCGAACGACATTCGAACTGCTGCTGAGCGTATCCGGAGTAGGTCCGAAGCTGGCGCTCGCAGCGCTTTCTGCTCTCCGGCCGAATGAAATCAGGGAACGCATCATCGCAGGCGATGCCACCATGCTGACCCGCATACCCGGTGTTGGAAGAAAGACCGCCGAGCGACTGGTCGTGGACCTGCGCGACCGATTCGAGAAGATGGATATCGGATCAGAACGTATCCCCGACCGAGACGACGGATCGGCTGAGCGGCTGGATGCCATCGCGGCTCTCGAGGTTCTCGGCCTCTCCCGTGTGGCCGCCGACAAGAGCCTGAGATCGGTCCTCCGCCAACACCCGGAGGTTACTTCGGCCGAAGACATGATCCGGCTGGCGCTCCGCAGCTGAGGGAGCTTCTTTTCCCGAACCATACCGCCGTCAGGCCCCCGCATTTCGGGGGTGTCTGCCGGTAGCCCGCTTGTTTACCGATCCCTACTCCGCCCTCTTCGGCATCGAATCGATATGAATTGTCTGCGTCGGGAAGGCGAACTCGACTCTTTCTTCCTCGAATCGCTTGTGAATGGCCAGATATATCGACTCCTGCGTATCCATAAAGAATGCATAGGCAGGCTGAAGCGCGTAGAACACGACCTCGTAAATGATCGCGAAATCACCGAAGGATTTCAGATGGGCCCGATCGAATCGGATGTCTTCCTGTGCTTCGACGATTTCCCTGAGCCAACCGGAGATGGCCTGCAGTTTTTCGTGCGGCGTGTCGTACGTGACGCCGACCGAAAACTGGGCTCGGCGTTCGAACATACTCTTGTAATTCCGGATGCGGCTCGAAAGCAGGTCGGAGTTGGAAATCACGATCTGCTCACCCGAAAGGCTGCGAATACGCGTCGTCTTTAGTCCAACGTGCTCGACGGTGCCGGAATAATCTCCCATCACCAGATAGTCGCCGTAGACGAACGGTTGATCGAAGATGATGGAGATATAGGCCAGTATGTCCTGTAATATGTTCTGGACGGCGAGTGCGATCGCGATACTGCCGATTCCGAGTCCGGCTACGAGCGCGGTTATATCGATCCCGAAGTTGTCCAGTGCCAAGAGCATCATGAGGGACCACAAAATCAGCTTCCCAAACAGCGAAATGGCCTTTATGGCCGTCACCCGCGCCTTGGCTTCGTCGCCATTGCTCTCGGCATACCGGCGGGCCGAGAGTGTAATCAGGTCGTTTCCCCATAGTCCGACCTGAAAGAGGAGTCCCAGAAAAACAATTTGAAGGATGATTGGAATCGCCGGAGCACCCTCAAGAAGGATCTCGACCGAGAAGTAGAGTGCCAGCAAAATGATGAAGAAGCTGCGTGTGCCTTTCAGAACCTCCGCGACGATGCTGTCGAGGCGATTTTTCGTGCGTTCTGCCAGCGTCGACAAACGACTGAAGAAAATGCGCCGGATTAAGAATAGTACGACCGCGATCACCAGCCACAATCCCAGCATCTCTCCCCACCTCAACACGGAGAGCCCAAGAAACGATTGGTCCAGAAATGCCTGATCCATGATAGATGCTTTTTTGCCTTCGGATTATTAGTTCGTTTCGGGAAAATAGGAAACGAACGGATTCGAGCCGGCGTGCGGGATCGGCTCGGCGTCAGTGTGGCGTCTTCGACGCGATAGCGAAGCCTCTCTTGCTCGAGACGGGACAGGCTTTACACTTCGTGACTACCGGAAATCCTCCAGTTTCGCAAGCTCTGCGGACCAGGGGCAGAACTGCCCGACGACATCCACCCACTGATCAAGATCGTTCTCGATGAATGAGGGAATGCCCGAACATACTTCAATGGTGACGTCTGCCATGGCGGTCTCTTCGGGATCGAGGTGCCAGCTCCATGGTGTATTGTGGTTTCCCACGCCAGATCCCCGAAGCAGGGGACCGTTCGGAATCGACGCGGCGCTCCTGCCGTCTCGAAGATCGAACAGCTGATCGATGGTAGCCGGATTGGTGATCCAGACCCTGAATTGCTCTGCTTCGACGTTGAACGTGGCCAACACACCTCCCGTGAGCTTATTGTCGTCGCCAGAGGCGCTGTCGCAACCGCTAAGAACCAGCAAAACAAAAGCCAGACCTATGACGCCATTCCTACGCAATGAGAATCCTCCCTCTGATCATTCAATGGTAGACAATAAAACAGATTCCTGCGCCAGGGGTTTCTGAAGCGTTGGCAGTGCCTTTCGAATTACCCAAGCCGAGGGCATACCTCGGACATGCACCGGAGATTCAATTCCTTCGTGCGGGCCTTTCCTCCAGCGGAGTAAGAACATATGTAAAGGCGTGCAGGCGGCGGTCGTCTGTGCGCCTGGAGGAAAGCAAGATCTCAACGACGCTTGTCATAAGCTCGTTGATTTTCGCGATCTCTTCTTGCGACAACCAGGCCTTGAATCGGGATCCGCGAATATTCCTGGACGGTCCCATCGTCACGGCGTCCTCTGACGTGAGCCCGTTGTCAAAGTCGCGTTTCGTGACGCGAAGCATTGATCCGACGGCTTTGCGGACCATCTCCCTTATTTCAGCATTCTCCAGATCGTACCGAATGCGCACGCGGCCCGCAGCGACATGGTACAAAATTTCGTCCCGTCGGATAGTTTTGCGCACACTGTGCTTCTTGAGAATCCCGGCATCCAACATTTTGTGGATGTGATAGTAGAGCGAATCTGCGGGTCGGGCGAGCTCATGTGCCAGGTCGGAAACCGAGAGGGGGCCGGATACCATCAGGGTGTCCAGGATATCCCCGCGAAGTGCGGATGCGAGTATCTGCACCGGATCGGACAGCCACTTGATGTCTTCTTGTGCCATGACGTTGTAGATT
>JACZYK010000016.1 GCA_022571135.1 Bacteroidota bacterium | reverse complement strand
ACCGTGAGCGCACTATTCAGGATCTAGCCACGTTGGAGGAAGACGCGCGAACCCGAGCTTCACGAGTTGATTCTCTCAAGGATCAGAGTGACGATACCGCTCGTAATACGTCAGCGCTCGAGATCGAGATCAGTAGCCTGAAGGAGCGCCGGGGCGATCTGGACGGCGCGGTCAACGTGGCCAAAGACTCGCTGATGGAGACCAAGGTATGCATCTCTGATCTGGAGGCAGATCTTCGCGAATTACGCCGGCACAGGGAAGAGGCCATGGCGGCGGAGTCCCGGCAAACGGTTCGCCAGGCGGAAATTAAAACCCGCCTACAGGATTTGATCGCGACGACGGCCGAGGATTATGAAATACATCTGACCACGCATCGCATGGATATCGAGGCTGACTTTTCCGAAAAGGAGGCACGAGCAGAGATCCTCGAACTGAGAAATAAGATTCGAAGCCTTGGGCCGGTCAACCAACTGGCGCTCGAGTCGTTCGACGAAGAGAAAGAGCGTCTCGAATTCCTTCACGAGCAACTCTCCGACCTTGAACACGCTCAATCCACGCTCCTGGAAACGATCGGGGAGATCAACAGTACCGCTTCGGAGCGATTTATGGAGACGTTCGACGCCGTGCGATCAAATTTCCAGCGGCTCTTTATTGAGCTCTTCGGCGATGAAGCCGGCGCCGATATCGTCCTCATGGAGCCCGATAATCCGCTTGAGTCGGAGATTGAGATTTTGGCCAAACCCGAGGGTAAAAATCCTAACGTTCTGGCCCAACTTTCCGGAGGCGAGAAGACGCTCACGGCGATTGCGTTGCTGTTCGCCATCTATCTGGTCAAACCGAGTCCGTTCTGTATACTGGACGAGGTCGACGCACCGCTTGACGACGCAAACGTCGATAGGTTCATGCATCTGATCCGCTCTTTCTCGGATTCGACGCAGTTCATCCTTGTGACGCACAACAAACGGACCATGGAGGCGGCAGACCGGATGTACGGCATAACAATGCAGGAGCAAGGCGTGTCGAAGCTGGTCGGGGTAAAGTTTGACTCCGAATTCCAGATGGTCGCCTAGAGGGCGCCCCTACTCGTAGTCGTGTTCGAAGTACTCGATTCCTCGAGTGGGTTCCGTTACGCCCTTCTCCTTGATTCTCTCAGACAGGCGATCTGCAAACACCGAAGCGGAATCGTAGCCGTAATGCTGCAGCAGATGGTTCATCGCGATTACTTCGCACAGGACCGTTACGTTCTTGCCAGTCGTAATAGGCAGCCTGACGAGCGGCACCTTGACCCCAAGCAGATCTTCGAATGTGTCGACCATCTCGAGCCGCGTATACTCGACGTCCGGATCCCAGGGATGAAGATACACTACGACCTCAACCCGCTTCTGGAAGCGTATCGCACGAATGCCAAACATGGCCCGGACATCGATGATGCCCAGTCCCCGAATTTCCATAAAATGCTGTGCGAGATCCGTCCCGGAACCCATCAGAACGGATTCTTCCTTCCGGGTGACGATCACAATGTCGTCCGCCACCAGCCGGTGTCCCCGTTCTACCAGGTCGAGGGCGACCTCGCTCTTCCCGATCCCGGGCTTTCCCTTTATGAGCAGCCCTATTCCATAGACGTCCACAAGCGCGCCGTGAACAGACTGCTGGACGGCAAACTGATCGCTGAGAAATTCCCGCAATACAGACTGGAGGTCGGTGCTCGGAAGCGGGGTTCGCAGCACCGGTATGCCGGCTTCGGTTGCCATAGAGACGAGCTCTTGGTCCAGTTCGTTGTTTTCCGTCAGAATGATGCACGGAAGGTCAAATTTGAGAAGATTACCCAGTGCCTTTTTGCGCAATTCTGAGGACAGATGTCTCAAATATCGGTTTTCCGTGTTACCCAGTATCTGAATTCTATGATGCGTGAACAGGTCGAGATATCCTGTAAGCGCGAGCCCGGGTCGATGCAGATTGCTCTCCGTTACCGTGCGGTTTTTCAAATCAACAGCGTTCACCTCGTCGATTTCAATACCGACCGTTTCTCGAAGCTGTTCGACGACGAAAGCGACCGAAATTGACTCCTTCTTGAATGACTTGGCTTCTCGTGCCATACCTTATCGACCCCAAACGGTGGCGGGTGGATGAGCGAATTACTACGGCACTTCCACCGTATCGAGTATTCGCTGAACGATCTCCTCGCTCGTCACTTCTTCGGCTTCGGCTTCGTACGTGATCGCGACCCGATGTCTGAGTACATCCATTGCGATCGAGCGGACATCCTCCGGCGTAATGTACGCACGGTGTCGAAGGAAAGCGTGTGCCCGGGCGGCCAGATTGAGGTTGATCGTAGCCCTCGGCGAGGCGCCAAATTCAATCAGAGGCTTCAAAACGCTGAGATTATAGTTGCCGGGCTCGCGGGAGGCCATCACCAGATCCACGATGTATTTCTCCACGCGTTCATCGATGTAGAGCGCATTGAGAACGGCTCTCGCAGACAGAATCTGTTCGGTCGAGACCACCTGACGAACAGAGACTTTCTCCCCTGTTTTTGCCATGCGCCGCATGATTTCCAGTTCCTCGTCTCGAGTGGGATAGTCCACCTTGATCTTCATCATGAAACGATCGACCTGGGCCTCCGGCAGGGGATACGTCCCTTCCTGCTCTATCGGATTCTGTGTGGCGAGCACAAGAAACGGCTCATCCAGCTTGAAAGTGGTCTCTCCGATCGTGACCTGACGCTCCTGCATACACTCGAGAAGTGCACTTTGCACCTTCGCCGGTGAGCGGTTGATTTCATCGGCCAGTATGATGTTCGCAAAGATGGGGCCTTTCTTTATCGAGAAACTTCCCTCCTTCTGATTGTAAACCATGGTTCCGAGAAGGTCGGCCGGCAGAAGGTCCGGTGTGAATTGTATCCGCTGAAACTTTGTGCCGATGGCCTGAGCAAGAGAACTGACGGCTAACGTTTTCGCCAGTCCCGGAACGCCTTCCAACAGGACATGGCCATCGCCCAACAATCCGATAATGAGGCGCTCTATCATATACCGCTGTCCGACCAGAACGCGTCCGATCTCTACCAGAAGAGCATCTACAAAAGCACTTTCTTTCGTAATTCTTTCTGTAACCGCTGCAATATCGAATTGCGGAATTTCTGATTTTTCAGTCGTCACTTGCATGATTTCAGAGTATGTACATGTCGGGCCCATCACTGAAGTTCTGGGGCCACGTGCTCCGCAGATGATCCAGGAAAGCCGGTAGAGAGAACGGCTGTCCCAGCGCCACGACGAAGGTCCCCTCACCCGTTTGGGTGGCGCCGTATACACCTTCGATGCTAAATCGTTCGGCCTCGGCAACCACGTGGTCCAGCATAGCGGTCGTCACCTGCCAGTCCGACTTCCGGCACGAATGAGACATGAACATCAGTGCGCCAAATAATTGCCAGTCCCTTCGGCGAATGGCGGCGACCAGTTTCTGCACCCTTCTATTTTCCGTGACCAGATACCTTACAACCGGGCGCAGCCTTTTTGGGACGGCGTCGAACGCCACCTTCAGATCGCGATGCTCAAGGTCCCGAAACGAAGACATCTCGGGAAAGGCTCGCTGCCGGAGGCGTTCGAGCGCCTCGGCCGCCTTTTCCGATCGCTGGCCTACGTTATCCCGCACCGTTTCCTCTCTTGTGTCGATCAGGACCCAGCCGGGCCGCTCCTGTTCCGGGACGGGAAGCGAGAGGTGCTCACCGGTTTCTGTATCGACCACTACGAATTTGTCGGGCGATGTTACTCTCGATCCGAGGAGATAAGCAGGGCTGAAAGGCTGCTGCAAAAATGCCGTGATGGCGCCGCGCAGAAGGCCGACTCTTTTCGATGCATCCACAGGCAATGACTGGTGCGCCTCAATCGCTCTTGACAGCGCAGTTGTTACCGATGCGATGAACGTCGGTACCAGACCGGCCGGGACGCTTCCAACGATCGCAATTTCCCACGCGGGTTTTAATTCCGGCATGACAGCCTTCAGAACGGAGCGAATGAGGCCGATGAGTTCGAGCTCCCCCTCCGACGGAGCTTTGGTCAAATCAAACGAGTAGCGCTCTGCGTCGCCTTCGATCACGACGCGGGACTGATTACCGGAGGCCTCCCGGACCGCGACGGCCATTCCGCGGCTCAGCGTCATGAGCAGTGCGAAACCGTTGAAATAGTTGGTGTGATCTGCCTGAATTCCCAGGAGACCGTGGGCAAAAGCCGCCTCGGTCGCCCGTTTGGAACTACCGAATCGATCGACGATCAACATCACGGCCCGATCGATGAACTGGTCCGGCCTGAGCGTCTCGCGCTCCTGCATACGTGTCAAGGCGTGCAAAAAAGGCTTTACAAATGAAGGCGTGCCTCCCCGTTCCGATCTGAGTCGCTTTGAATTCATCCCAGTCGGTCCCCGCCTGCCAGGTCAGACCCACGAAGAAATTCTGTGGCCGTCATCCTGCTGCGGCCCTCCTGCTGAATCTCCAGGATTTCGAGCGTGCCTTCTCCACACGAGACGAGGAATCGATTTGACCCATCCAGAACACTTCCCGGCACAACCGCCGCCCCAAGCTCTGCCTCAGCTGCCTGTCGGTCGATCCGACTTCTGAAAATTTTGAGCATGGTCTCACCGTGCATCGTCCAGGCACCGGGGAAAGGAGAGAGTCCTCGAATGTGATTATGGACGTCGAAGGCTCGCCGGCTCCATCGAATTCTGCAATCCTCACGGAATAATTTGGGCGCCAGCGTGGCCTCCTCCTCGTTCTGCACCGTCGTTTCAACCGATCCGGATTCGATTTTGCGAACCGTTTCCAGAACGACATCGGCGCCAAGATGCATCATCCTGTCGTGTACTTCTCCCGCCGTCTCGTCCGGCCCGATCGGCATAGACCGCATCAGGATGATATGCCCGGTATCCACCTTTTCTTTCAGAAAGAAGGTCGTCACTCCCGTTGCTTTTTCACCGGCCATCAATGCCCGGTGAATGGGAGCGGCACCGCGATAACTGGGCAAAAGTGATCCGTGCAGGTTGAATGCACCAAGACTTGCGCAAGTGAACACCGCCGGCGGAAGAATGCGAAATGCGACCACCACGATAATATCAGGCTCGAGGTCGCGAATATCTCTCGCGAAATTGGACTCCTTTACGGATTCCGGCTGAAGAATGGTGTCAACGCCCAGGCGGAGAGCGGCCGTTTTCACGGGCGTCGGAGAAATATTCTGCCCTCTGCCCCTCGGCCGGTCCGGGGCGGTCACGACTGCTACGGGCTTGAATCCGCCGTCTGCCAGTCGCTCCATCGAAGGCACGGCAAATTCCGGTGTCCCCATGAAAACGATGCGCGTCATCGGCTTTTACTGAACTCCGAGCCCTGAATCGGGAGTGGCAGAAATCGTCTACTATACGAACTTCGAGGGCACATTGCTACCGCAGATCAAGCATTCAACCCATCTAAAAAAGGCGCCCCCAAGGGACGCCTTTCAAAAGAAACGTAGTTACAACTTACGTCTCGTCCAACGAAGACTCAGTATAATCTGGTGCGCTCATCCCAGACCGGAACGAGAAGCTGAAAATCTCCGAAGCCGGTCTTGTCGATGAAGATGTACTGCCGACCTATTCTCTGATAAACCCATATCTCGTACGGCTCATAATCGAAGCTGTGCGGTCGTCGCTCGATATGATCCGGCTCGCCGAAACGGACAAATACGAATCCACGGTCCGTCTTCCATCCGTCCTGCACCGCACCGTACTGCCGGTTGGCCGAATCCACGCGATAGTAGTACTCCTCCATCCGCTCATTGCGCCTTGTGCCCGGAGTCGGATCACGTTTTTTCCAGAAATTTCTGAAACGCTGATATCGCTCCACCTGATTCTCTGCATCGCGAATGAATTTCAGATCTTTCTTAGGGGCGATGTACTCCAGCTGCGCTATCGCATCGTCGAGGTTATTGATATGGGCGTTCAGACCGGTCCACAGGGCTGCGAGTCTGCGTTCAGCCATATCGAGAATACTACCGTCCCGGCCTATCAAGCTGACCCTCATCAGATAGGCACCCACCTTCAGATCATCGATCGGGATGGTCACGATGTTCTGCGTCTTCCCCGTAGTGAGTGTTATGGACTCCTCGTCCAAAAAAACTGTATCTCCGCCGGCGCCCTCGTTCGGGACGGCTTTCATGAACCAGGATGAAACCGGCAGGCCACCGTCCTTTACGGTACGAATGACTTCACGTTTGACGGTAATGAATCGATCGTTGTCAGAGTAGATCTCGTAGAAGATCTGGAAACCGCCCTCGTCCGTACCTACGAACTGGTCCACACGCGGGACTATCGAAAGAGTCTCTTCGTCATAAGACTTCAGAAGAGTAATGTCACTTATCGACGCGCCTCCGACGAAATCCCGGACGGCGAATGCTACCTCCCGGACAAAAACCTGACTCGAATTATTGTCCGCAATCTCGAATTCGAACACATACATGCCGGGATCGAGCTCGAGGGATTGCGTAGTAAAATCGGAATAATCTTCCGCCTGTGTCTCGGCGTACGTATTCACCACCACGCTGGCGTCCCATATCCTGGTCTGGACGAGATTGCGAAGACGATCGTCGTCGTTTACCTCAATGGCGGAGAGAGTGATTTCGTAGTTGGCCGTGAATCCGGTCGGCGTGTTGATGAAACTCAAACGCGTATAAGAGATTCTGGTATATACGTCAACGCGAGCCTTAGCAGGCGCGGTGTCACTTCGCACACTGACCAGATCGACAGAAAATTCGGGAACTCTGGCGCCCTGTGACCACACGTCTTGTACGGTCAAAGCGAAGAAAGCAACCAGGAAGAATGTCTTCCATGCTACTCCGGTCCATCTTGCTCGGTAATAACTAACCATAGAGCGTTCCCAATAACGATTTTCTAACAGTCGGCCATCAATTGAGTTTAACATTCCACCATACGAAATATCGCCATTATGCGTACCTGGTTCCGCTACATGGTAGTCGACGGTCGATTTTCAGCGATGAACGGTGTTCATGACACGTCGAACCGAATGCGGTGAGAGACACGGTTTTCTCAGCAGAAGAGCGCATCTACGAAGCGTTTTCGATCGAAAACCTGAAGATCAGTGATCGCCTCGCCAACTCCTATATATTTTAAGGGTATTTGGAACTCGTTTGAAATGCCAATAACAATGCCCCCTTTTGCCGTACCGTCCAATTTTGTCAGTACGAGTCCTGTGACATCGACGCTTCTGGTGAACTCTTCGGCCTGGCGAATCGCGTTCTGACCGGTCGACGCATCCAGGATCAGAAGCACTTCGTGCGGGGCGCCGGAAATCTGACGGTCCATTACGCGTTTGATTTTCGACAACTCGTCCATGAGGCCTCCCTTCGTATGCAGCCGGCCGGCCGTATCTATTAATACTACATCGATGTCTCGGCTCTTCGCAGAAGCGAGCGTGTCAAAAGCTACAGCCGCGGGATCCGCCCCGTGCCCCTGTTTTACAATCGGTACGCCCGCTCTCTCCGCCCAGATTTGGAGTTGTTCGGTCGCAGCAGCCCGAAACGTGTCCGCGGCCCCCAGAAGAACGCTTTTTCCGGCTTCCTTGTAGCGGTATGCAATCTTACCGATGGTGGTCGTTTTTCCTACGCCGTTCACGCCTACTATCATGACCACGTGAGGCCGGTTGTCGAGAGGAGCGTCGAAACCTTCTGATCCATCTGCTTCCTGTGCGAGGAGCAGATTGGAAATTTCGCTTCGTATAAGGTCATTCAGTTCGGAAGTCGAGACGTATTTGTCCCGTGCAACCCGCTGCTCTAGACTTCGGATGATGTCGATGGTCGTCTGAACACCCACGTCGCTCGTTACCAGCACCTCTTCGAGCTCATCCAGAACAGCCTCGTCGACCATGTCTTTTCCTCTTACGAGCCTGTTCAGCTTCCCTAACAGAGACGTTTTGGTTTTCTCGAGACCGGATTCGAGCGCCCCCTGACTCTGCAGAGTCGTCGATTCTTTTTTACTGTTAAAAAGCGCCATTCTTATTAAGGCCTGTTAACGGTTAACAGCCCTGATCCGGAGATTCGTCGAAGGCCGCGCCACCGGAGGCCCGTACCATCAGAATAAATCTGATCAGATACCGGAGAAGGGAATACGTCAGTAAGGCAGTGGCGACAATAAGGCAGAACCGCATGATCGGCGGATCCGCCTTGAGAAGCGCCGCCAGCACCGTTATCGAGACGGCTGAAATGGCCACTTTGCCCGAGTTCAGGCTCATAAGGAACTCTCCAGTCTTCCACTTGATGAGCGCACCACCGCAAACGATGGCCAGATCGCGGGAGATGATGGCTACGAAAAACCATAGCGGAAGGGCTTCGCGGTACGTCAGAGCGGCAATCACCATCCCTCCTCCGATTTTGTCGGCAAACGGATCGAGAACCTTGCCCCAGTCCGATACCGAGTGCGACCAGCGAGCCACCCGGCCGTCGAAGTAATCGGTCGTAAGGGCCAGCAAGACAAGGCCCAGAATCCAGAGCAACGAACCGTCCACGACGATCAACCACGATACCGGGATTACGATCACCAGTCTCGCTAGACTCAGCATATTGGGAAGCGTCCAAAACTTTCCCAGCTCGGCCCACCCACTATTGCCCGCCTCGAAGTGCATTCGACTTCTATTGATTTACAGAAAGGCAGGATAATACGGCAATGCCCGGACTGCGGTTCTGCCAAAATGATCCTATCCCACATCGACGTGCAGGGCGACCGCCTTCATGGCTGGGATGGATAATTCCGCCATTCCTTTTGCGTCGACCTCGACGGGTAAACCAGAGCATGGACCATGCTGCGGGTCTCCGGACAGGACATTGCAATACGATCCTTCCGGTAAGCCTGTTTGCAGATGCTCGGTCATGGTTTCTCCCGACCGATTGATTGCGACAAATCCCAGTCCACCACGACCGAAAGCGATGCGATCCCGGCCATCCGTCCACCAGTGCGTGACCCGGAATTCGGAGGCGGTGACTTTACGGAAGCGGACCATGGCCGTGACCAGGCCTCTTCGATGTTCGCAGACCCATTCTCCGCGCGCGCAGTTGAGACCGTCCGCGCCGTGAACGCGTTTGATGGACTCGTCTTCCAGGGCCGGCGGACCCTGACGCCGTGTTGCAAACTCAAAACTGGACATGACCCTTGGCCGGCCGTACGGATAGGCGAGCATGTAGACGAGTCCCAGGTCGTACAGAGCTCCATCCTTGTACGTCAGAACTCCGTTCTCGTCCGTATGTCGCTGCGTATCGTGATTGTCCAGAAAAACGACGGCCGTCTCGCTCGCCAGAAATCGCACCCGTTCCCACATCGAACCCTTTCCGTGAAGGCTCGCGAGCGAACCGCGGCGGAAAATCAGACCGACGGAAACGCCGTACCGGAATTCCGTTACACTGCCGTTCTCCACGTACTCGAGGGCCCACGTCGGTTCGGGCACCATATCGAGTACTTCCTGATAGATGTACGGCTCACCTCCCGCCAGGTCCAGAATGACTCCGATGTCTTCGGCGGGCATATGTCGCGCGGCATCCAGCCGAAATCCGGCTACCCCGAGGCTCAGCATATCGGAGGCGTACTCTGCCAGCCTCGCTCTGACCGTAGACTCCCCCGTTTTCAGGTCCGCTAGGTTCACCAGTTCGCAGTCGCGCACCTGTCGAGGATCATCCCAGTCCTCGATATCATCGCCCCGCGTCATACCACAGTGATGAAAATCGTCCCTCGAATACAGACCGGGATATTCGTACTCGGCAAACGTCGAGCCGGCCGTACCGACTCCGGCGTACACGCCCGTCATATGGTTCAAGACGGCGTCGACGTATATGTCGACGCCGGCTGCCCGGCACCTCGAAACCATATCGGCAAACGCCTCACGGTCGCCACTGCGCGTATCGACCTCGTAGCTGACTACTTGGTACCTCTCCCACCAGGGACGACCTTCGACAACCGAGTTTTCGATCGGAGAAGACACCTGGACCGCCGAAAAGCTTGCCGGGCCGAGATACGTCTCACATTCCTCCGCGACGTCGTCCCAGCGCCACTCGAAAAGATGCACGATGACATCGTTTTCCCTCGTAGCCCGATCGGTGCTCAGATAGGGATTCGTCGAAGTCTCTGCGCACCCAGTCGCCAGAGGGGCCGCCAGTGAGAGCACCAGGCACATCGTCACCCGTGATTTCGGCATTGACTTTACTTTTTATGCATCCTGTTCGCGTGAATCGTTACCCTCGCCTAGCATCATCCACAAAACGGCGGAGATCGCGAGGGTGACCGCACAGATCATGAATATGAGACCTTTGTTCTGCGTCCGGGAGATCGCCTCTCCGACTCCGAGACTGGCTACGAGTTGCGGCAGGACGACCGAAAGGTTGAAAAGACCCATATAAAGTCCCATCCGGGCCTTGTCCACTTTCTGTCTCATGATCGCGAAAGGTAGACTCACGGTCGCCGCCCACCCCCATGGCTGACGATATCACGTCGACGTTCGGAAGCGTGAGCAGGATTAGCGTCGCCAACACACCACCGATCAGATTGAACGGGTCAGTTTCTTTTGACCGTCCAACATGGGTTTCCCGTATCGGTGAAAAGGGATACGCGACATCAAGCTACAAATACCTCCTCGATGATCGGATCCGTGTCCCCTTCGATTCCCTCCGTCGTCCGGCGCTTAATGAGAGTCGGTGAGAATACAGTGTGTGTGGTCGAACGCTCGGGCTCTTCGATTCTCGCCAGGAGCTTTTCGATCGCGGCGACGCCCATTTCGTACATCGGCTGTCTGAGAGTGGTCAGCCCGACATACTTGCTGATGATGATGTCGTCGAATCCGATAACCCGGATGTCGTCCGGGACGCGTAATCTCGCCTTACGAATTGCCCTGAGTACTCCGAGAGCCTGAATATCCGATGTGACGAATACGCCTTCTGGTAGTGTATCCCGCCTTAAAAGCGTGTCCATGGCCTCCAGACCCGAGGCTTCACTATAGCCGTGGTGGAGAGGATTCCGACTGGAGACGATCAGATTCTGGTCAAGCTGGAGACCGGCGCGGCCAAGCGCGACCTGGTACCCCGCTCTTCTGTCCACTGCCGGGCGGGACTCGGAATTCGCCATGATCATGGCGATGCGTTGACATCCCAGATCGGCCAGGTACCGGGTTGCGATCTCTCCACCGCGCCGGTTATCGGTCGATATCGAATCGAAATCCGGGTGGAAAGAATCCACGAGAACGATCGCCTGCTCGGACTTCGAAAGCTGTTCCCGAAGGCCATTGATAACAGGGGCGGAAAAGAGAAGGACTCCGGCGGAGCGTCCGCGATGCAGAGCCCGCTCCAACTGGGGGGCCACTTCTTCGAGCGTTCTCGCAGAAAAAACGAGGAGATCGAACTCGCTCCTTGCCATGCGATCCTGAAGTCCTCTGAGAACCTCGGTAAAGAATAGCGTAGTCATCATCGGAATGACCGCGGACACCGTGTCTGATTTCCTCCGGGCAAGACTTCTGGCTGATACGTGCGGTTGATAGCCGATTTCTTCGGCGGCCTTGAGCACGGCTTTCCGTGTGGAATCGGCAACGCGCGAACTGTCATTGAAAACCCGCGATACGGTGGCGATCGATACTCCGGCTTTGTCGGCGATGTCGTATATAGTGGCGCCCATGGTAGTACTCAGATGTAAGCGCTTACACAACAGGAATCCGAGTGTAACAAGTGAAATTCGAAACTACAAACGTCCACGCCGATTTTAATAACGAGTCGAGGCTCCGGACGCCGTTTGTGTTCCTGCTTTTATAATATCCAGAGTCACGGGCCGACAGACGGAGTTATTTCGTACACTCAGATCAGAAGAGAATGGACAATCCGGACATCGTTTTCGCGCTGACGGGTGATCTGTACAGGAATATCCGCGCCGTCAAACAGATCCGGGCCTTATCGTCGGCCGGCTTTTCCGTCACGGTTCTGACACTTCGGTCAGACGCAGCGGCCTTCGAACTCCCGGCCGGCATTCGTGTCGACGCCGTTGAAGTAAATACGAGCGACGGCATTAGATTCTTTCGCAGCGTAGACGTCGCATTCGCGGGCGGCCGCTCG
The DNA here is from genome assembly GCA_022571135.1 of Bacteroidota bacterium. Classification (GTDB taxonomy): domain Bacteria; phylum Bacteroidota; class Rhodothermia; order Rhodothermales; family UBA10348; genus JACZYK01. Next base: position 6,907 of record JACZYK010000016.1, on the reverse strand, counting down.
GATCCACGCCCGCTGTTTCCATGCCAGTGACCTTTATGTACTCTCGGCCATGGCCCGGGCGGCCTCATTTTACAGCGCTCACCTGACGTACGACGCGAGAGAACTGTACCCACACGTGGCAGCGACCGTGCGAAGACCCTGGGTTCGATGGTACTGGACATCGGTTGAGAAACGCAATATCCGTAGCGCTGAAGCCGTCTTCACGGTCAGCGGACTGATCGCCGAACACCTCGTTCGTATTTATCGAATTAATCGTCCCGTGGTGATCCTTAATGTCCCTCCCCGCTCTGCGATCACTCCGTCCGGTCGCCTCAGAGAGTTGGCCGGAATAGATGAAATCACCCCACTGATTCTCCATCTGGGACAAATGAGACGGTCGCGTGGTTGCGAGATGATCATCCGAGCCATGTTGGACGTCCCTCGAGCGCACCTCGTATTTCTCGGTTACGGTCCGGAACGAAATAATCTACAGCAGCTCGTCCAGAATCTTGGATTGACGAATCGTATCACGTTTCTGGACCCTGTTCCACCGGAAGAGGTCCCGTCCGTAGCAGCCGGAGCGGATGTCGGTGTCACCCTCCTTGAGGATACATGCCTCAACCACCGGTATGCCTTACCGAACAAACTATTCGAGTACATGGCAGCAAGCGTACCGATTCTTGCGAGTGATCTGCCTGAGATTCGATCTGTCGTTCGTGGCTACGACCTTGGTCTGACCGTGGATCCGTCCAACAGGGAATCTGTGGGGGCCGCCCTCAGAAAAATGACGGAGCACCCGGACCTTCGCACTGCATGGAGAGCAAATGCAGCAGCGGCCGCTGAAACATTTAACTGGGAAAGTGCATCTCAACGCTTTATCGACACCATGCGCAGCGTCATCCGGTCCGCATAACTGCCGACAGCACACTGTCGGATAATAACTGCAGGAGCCCGCCGCCGGCAAACCACCAGAAGCCATCGTTATGATGCGACTGACAAGGATCTCCCTTCTAGCCGTTTTCATCCTCTGCGCGGCGAGCCCACCGGGGTTTGCCCAGGATCGCCCGATAGCCGACGGATCTCCTATACAGTGGCCCTCCTTTCATGATGCACTGAGCGCCGCTTCAGAAAGCGGCAGAATGATCATTATCGACATTTTTGCGCCCACGTGTGGGTGGTGCCGTAAAATGCAGAAAGAGGTTTATACGAAGACCGATCTGCAGGAATACGTTTTCGATACGTTTGAAATCGGTCGGATCGACCTGTCGATAAACGACGATACAATTTCGTTCAAAGGACTCGATCTGAGTTCGGCCCAGTTGGCAGCCGCCTTCGGAGCGACCGGAACCCCTACAACCATTTTTCTCGAACCGAACGGCGATTATATCACTCGGCTGCCTGGATACCACGCGCACGAGGAATTCCTGGACGTTCTACAATTCATAGGCAGACATTCCTTTCGGGAAATGTCGTTCACCGACTACCTCTCGAAGAAAAGAGCCGCCTTGCCATTGGTCCACTCCAACTAACCCCGACGACTCTTGACTGGCAGCTGGTAGAGTACGCCTCGGATGGGCCTCGAAGCGTCAACCCTCTGTTCTCCGCACGGCTCCCTCTTCATAGAGTTCGGGTCGTCGGTGGCGCATGAACAGCCGGCGCGCAGGGGATTTGTCTACGAGCGATAGATCCAGGTCCGAGTAGAGTAAGCATTCGGAACCAACCGGGGCTTGTTCCAGAACCTTACCTCTGGGATCAACGATGAGCGATCCACCTGCGAAGGTCAGGACGTCCTCCGATCCGACTCTGTTCGCCAGCGCCATGAAATACCCGTTTTGAAAAGCTCCGGCCTGGAGTTCGGCCTCGAATACGCCATCGGGCCATTCGCCTTCAGCGCCTGCCTGAGGTATGACGACGATTTCTGCGCCGGCCAAAGCCAGGGCCCGAAGATATTCCGGATAGTGGCGGTCATAGCATATAGCGACGCCCAATTTTCCGACTGCCGTTTCAAAAACAGGAGCCCCGACATCCCCGGGATCATAATAATCCTGTTCAAAAAAGCATTCGTACTGGGTGATATGAACCATGCGTGCACATCCCAGGATGCATCCGTCAGCATCAATTACGGGGGAACTGTCGAAGGCCCTGTCACCTTTTTTTTCATACAGATTCAATACGATCACGACGCCGAGCATGGCGGCCAGCTCGGAAAACGGTTCCGTGGTCGGCCCGGGTATTTCTTCGGCCAGATCAAAACGGTTTCCGTCGAGACGGTGTTGAGGAAAGAATCGCGTGAAGGCAAGCTCGGGGAATACGACCAATCGTGCGCCGTTAGCGGCCGCCTCCTTTACAGCCTCCAGACCTCGTCGAATATTGCTGGCCTGATCGACGGATGCAACGTGCTGGACGAGAGCGATTTTCATGAGCGACATTGATTGAAGCACACCGAAAGTAACGGCCAAGCGGGCTTAGGCCTGTTAAAACTAACTGAAACCGTCCTGCGGGAGGCTATTTTTTTGGTCCAGCAAGGCAGAAGGCGCGCAGTGTAGCGGCGTCACATAAGTGTCTGACAACGCCGCTGGGCGAAAAAATAGCCCCGGCCCGGTGGGTAGCACCTGTAAACGGGTCACTCTGAGTTGTTCGTCGTTCATTTAATTGCACCAAATTTCTCTCCTGACGCGATGGCTCGCCCGTTTTCAGGCTTCTACAGGGCGCTTGCAGGTAGTATTAACAGGGCTTATTGCCAGATCCGATCGACCGCTTACTGAGGGGGCACATCCCGATTGCTACCAGGTCCGAACGTGCTGATCATGAGGGTTGCTGCGAACAGCACGGCAACAACGATACCCAGCGCGCGGGCGGCGCTACTCCATTTGTGTCTGGGCGGTGTCTCATCCGCGGCCGCTGCGAGGGCTTGTAGGTAGATCGAATCCGAAAGCTGCGGGGTGTAGGCAACATCAAGGGTCCCCGCCATACGCTTCGTAACTCGTTCCAACCAGAATAGACCGATCAGAGAAATGGAATCGCCCGTACGAGAAACCGACCGGAAGCTGCCCTTGATCCGGACATAGTTGGATTCACCCTGATCTTCGGCGTTGACCGTTACACGCATGAGGATATCGTCTCCAACCGGGAGACCCGAAATTGAATCTGCGAAGACGGACTGTATGGAAGAGATGGGCACGTAGTCAGTCTGCAGCAGTCCAATTCTGTCGTTGGCGAGTGTGATGCTGAAATTACTGGTTGCAAGAACCGAGGTTGCCACGTCGATAATCGAGACGCGATTGGTCGTCGTCGTAAATGCCACCGTCTCCACGTGGGTTCTCGGCGGCGCTGTCGCCCGCTGAGTCTGAGCACAACCTGCCACGAGCAGACTCCATGACAACAGACAACAAAAGGCACTTCGATAATCGGTTTTCCTCACTTCAGCTTCTCTTTGACTGTGTCCGATACGTTACACACTGGTGATCGACCTCTCCAGAGACCCCTTAAACTACGCTCGTGAAGGCGCACGTGCAGAAACGACACGATCTCTTCCAGCCAGATCCTGAAGAACGGTAACGTCCTGCAAACCGGCCTCCTCGTACACATTTACAACCTCGTTCGCACAGTGTGCGTGGACTTCGGTAAACAAGGTTCCACCGGGGGTCAGCGTCTCGGTTGCAAGACGACCTAAGGACCGGTATGCGGACAGATGATCCTGGCCCGGAAAAAGAGCTTTAAATGGCTCAAATAGAATGACTTCAGGGTCGAGCACCGATTCTTCGGAAGCGGGAACGTAGGGCGGGTTCGAGATGAGAAGATCGATATCCGTGCCGATTCGTTTTATGAGATCCGGATCGTGTAAATCTCCTTCCATCCACTGGACATCAACCCGGTTCTTGGCGGCGTTCTCGCGCGCCACTTCCAGGATTTTGTTGTCGAGGTCAACCCCGGTGATGCTTGCGTCGGGTAGAAGGTTACCGATCACGATCGCAATGCAACCCGAACCCGTGCCTATGTCAACGATCCGGGGCCTGGAGATCGCCCGCACAAACTCAAGAGCGTACTCGACGAGAGTTTCCGTCTCCGGACGTGGAATGAGAACGTTCGGATTTACGCGAAACGGGAGCCCGAAAAACTCCGTAAATCCGAGGATATACTGAGTGGGCTCACGGTTCGAGCGCCGCTCGACGAATCGCCAGAACCGCTCTTCGGCGCCCGCCGCCAACTCGGAGTCCGGATCCAGAATCAGATCGATCCGGCGACACCCCTCCGCCTCCAATAGAAGCCACTCCAGCTCCCGATTGGGAGACGGTACGCCGGCTGCATTCAGTTTCCGGCGCCCATCACGGATTACCTGTCTTCTGGTTGCCATGGCCAGGACGTTTGCATGGATGCCCCGCCCGACTCGACGGCCGATTGCACCCTCACTTCAGCTCGTTGCGTTTTGAACGGGTATCGTATATTCGATACGCCTTTTTACCAGGCGATTTAAATACCGATTCTCCCATCAGCAGCAATTGCGGTGGGATTTTTTATTGCTTTGTCATGCAGGCGTTCAAACCCCCGTAGTTATAATGGTTCGATAATCGCGAATGACGCCACGCCGGAAACTAGAGCTTATTGGCCGGAATCTCTGGTGGAGCTGGAATCCTGAAGCCCTATCTCTGTTTAGACAGCTGAATCCAGGAGCGTTCGATGCGAGCGGCAACAGTCCGCTCGCCGCCCTGAGGAGAGCAGACTCCGACGTGCTCGATTCTTCAGACTTCGCCGCCAGGGTGGACGCCGCGTTTGAGAAGTTCGAGACATACATGTCGGGAGCTTCAGTCGACTCCTCCTTCCCGTCAACCGCCTATTTCTGCATGGAGTTCGGCCTGCATGAAAGTCTTCCGCTCTATTCAGGTGGTCTCGGAATTCTTGCAGGAGATCACTTGAAGGCGGCCTCGGATGTCGGTTTACCCCTCACGGCCGTCGGTATCTTCCTGCGTGACGGCTACTTCAAACAGTATTTCGACTCGAGAAACCGGCAACAGGATGAATATTCATCCATCGATGTAACGCTCCATCCGCTCGAACTCGTCGAGGATGAAGAAGGTAACCCGATTATCGTGACGGTGCACCTGGGTAGCATGCCCCTCGATCTGAGAGCGTGGAAATTGCAGGTCGGGCGCGTCGAACTGTATCTGCTGGATGCCGACTTCGACCATAATGCCTACGAATATCGCACATTGACGCGGCGGCTCTATCAGAGCAGTCAGAAAACCCGGATCAGACAGGAAATCATACTGGGTATTGGCGGTATCCGACTTCTTCGGACGATGGATAAATCCATCGACGTATACCACATGAACGAGGGGCACTGCGCCTTCCTTACACTCGAACTACTGAGGGAGGAGCAGAACTCCGGAGGCGAAGAAGGCGTCCGTTCGAAGTGTGTTTTCACCACTCATACGCCCGTCATGTCGGGTCACGACCGGTTCGAGCCCAAACTCGTGACATCGGAGCTGATCCTCATTCAAAAGCACCTCGGGATCTCGGATAAACAGCTCTTGTCGTATGGTCGGGTAAATCCGAGCGATTCTGCCGAAAAGTTTACGATGACGATCCTGGGCCTCAAAATGTCCAGAAGCGCAAATGGAGTCTCAAGATTGAATGGAGAAGTTGCCCGGCGGCAGTGGCACCATCTGTACGCAGACCGCGCGGTGGAGGACGTACCCATCAAGCATGTAACGAACGGGATTCATCTGCCCACATGGGCATCGCCGGCCGCCAGAGAGTTTTTATCCGTGTACCTGGGTGACTGGGAATCGAACCGGCATCAAAAATCTGTCTGGTCCCGCGTGGGGCTGATTCCCGACGACGAGCTCTGGAGGTACCGATGCGACCTCAGAGAGCGGCTCGTCGAATTTATTCGGGACCGCACGCGGCGTCAGAGCTTCGTGCAGGAAGTCGACATCGACCCGGACGCGCTCACGATAGGATTCGCCCGGCGCTTCGCCTCATACAAGCGGGCTCCTCTTTTTTTCTTCGATCTGGATCGTGCGGCGAAGTTGTTATCGAACCCGGACCGGCCGGTACAAATCATATATGCCGGAAAGGCCCACCCCGCCGACACGGAAGGTCAGGCCTTGATCCGCCGTATTCTCGAGATCACCCATATGGAGGCGTTCCGGGGAAAGGTGATCTATCTCGAAGACTACAACATGCAGATCGGACGCATGCTCGTCTCGGGGTGCGACGTCTGGTTGAACAACCCCCGACGCCCGTATGAGGCAAGCGGAACGAGCGGGCAGAAAGTGGCCATCCATGGAGGATTGAACCTGTCGATTCTGGATGGCTGGTGGCCGGAGGGGTTCAACCGTCACAACGGTTGTCTTGCTCACCAGCGGTGTGATAAGTAGCCCCGACGAAGTACGCATGATAGGCGATGCTGACGGCCATGCCGTTGACAGAGAGTGCGCAATAGACGTGAAGATCCGGTTTGAACTCGCCAGCAAGTTATACACGCCGACCAGCAGAGCATGCAATGTTCGGCTGGTCCGCCGTACGAGGGGTGCTAGGAGAGTTCGAGGCTAGCGGAGGTAGAGGAATGAAAAAGGTAATCGCTCTAGGGATAGGTTTCGTGGTGTTGGTTGTGGTGGCGGCCTGCTCCTCCGAGGCTCCCACGCCGGTGATCGTAGAGGTGCCGGGGGACACGGTAGAGGTGCCGGGGGAGACGGTCATCGTCGAGGTGCCGGGGGAGACGGTCATCGTCGAGGTGCCGGGGGAGACGGTCATCGTTGAGGTGCCGGGGGAGACGGTCATCGTAGAGGTGTCGCCTGTGGCGTTTGTGCCCGTCTCGCCAGAGTGTGTTGCTCCGTCAGGTGCGGGTGGTGGTTGGGACTTCACCTGTAGGACAATCGGTCGGCTGTTCGAGCAACAGGGTTCGACCGGAAATGTTGTAACGATC